>NZ_JBHURF010000005.1:269015-349552 GCF_042674125.1 Rhodococcus sp. NPDC056960
CCACCGCATGCCGGTTTCGGTTGCCCCGCCTCCCCCCCCCGGGGGGGCCGCCCCCGCCCCCCCTCAGTCCACACCAACCCCCCCCCCAACATGGTGGGGGGGGGGGCCCGGGTTCCCGGGGGGCCCCCCGCCGTTCACGTTCGGAAAGGCCCATGCCAGCACCGCATCTCCGTAAGCCCGGTGGTCCCGCACCCCGGAAGGTCCGGCGGCGGCGCAGCGCGAAGATCGACGGCGACGCCCGGGAACTGATTCTCGACGCCGCCGAATCCCTCATCGCCGCACACGGATTCGATGCCACGTCCACCGCATCGATCGCCTCCGCCGCGCACGTCCCGAAAGGACTGGTGTTCTATTACTTCCCCACCAAAACCGACATCCTCCTGGCACTGCTGTCCGAGAGACTGCCGACCGAACCGTTCGGCGACGTGAGCCCCCTGGTCACCCCGGGCGACCCCGCCGCCAGCCTCGTCAACCTCGACACCGCGCTGAATCTGCGCGATCACCACTCGTCGGTGATGCGCGTGATCATCTGGCGTGAAGCCGAAACCCACCCGGACGTCCGCGCCCACCTCCGGCGGTTCCGCGACTATCTCCGCGACATCACCGAGCGGCTACTCCAGGCCAGTGCGCCGTATCCCGTCCAACCCGGAACCCTCCGGGCGTGCGCGACGGCGTGGGTGGCCGCGATGTTCTCCGCCGCGGGCAACGACCGCCTGCACGACCTCGACGACCTGCCGCGAGGGCACGGCGAGGAACTCGACAACGTCGCGCGGGTGGTGGCGGCCGGGATGGCTCAGCTCGGCTGAGACCGTCCCGCGCACAGCAGCTGACCGGCGGGGAACGCCTCCGCGCTCGCAGGCAGATGTCCGGGTCTGCCGCTGAGGAACACCTCGACGGTTCCTTCCCCCGTGCTCGGACGGTTCAGCGCATCGATACGACGGAGGGTCTGCGCGGCGACCGCCTCCGCGCTGTCGAACAGCCGCACCCCGGCGGGGAGCTGCGCGGCGATCTCGTCGGCCATCAGCGGGTAGTGGGTGCACCCGAGCACCACCCCGCCGACGTCGCGGGGTGTGCGCTCCGCGGCAGAGGCGATGGCCGCGATGGCCGCGTCCCGTTCGCCGCGGTCGATGGCCTCGGCGAGACCGTGGCACGCGACACCCACCACGGCACTGCCGTTGCCGAACTTCTCGATCAGATCGGCCTGATACCGGCTCGCCGTCGTCGCCGCCGTCGCCCAGACGGCCACGGACGGGCATGCCGCGGCGGCCGGTTTGATCGCCGGCACGGTGCCGATCACCGGAACCTGCGGTCCGACGAACTCCCGGACGTGGTCGAGTGCGGTGACACTCGCCGTGTTGCAGGGCAGCACGATCACCTCGGCACCGTGGCCCATACTGCGCTCGACCGTCGCGAGAACACGGTCGATCACCCACTGCTCGGGCTTGGGCCCCCACGGGGCCCCGTCCGGGTCGAGAGCGAGAATCAGGTTCAGGTCGGGCCGCAACTTGCGCAGCCACGCCGCCGTCGGCAGCATGCCGAGACCCGAGTCGATGAGCGCAACAATCACCCGGAGAATCTATCGCGCCCCCACCCGACGGCCTACGCCGACGCGGCCTCGAGCACGTCGCCGATCGGAGTTCCCGCCGCGATCTTGCCCCGCATCTTCATGACGCCGCCCGCCATTCCACCGCCGACCACGCCGGCCAGAATTCCGTCCCGCTCGTAGTAGGCGAGGAACTTGCGCCCGTCGTCCTTGATCACGTGCACCTCGTCGGTGGCCGCCACCGTGCCCAGCGCCTGGATCTTGACGTCGTACTGGTCGCTCCAGAAGTACGGCACCTGGGCGGCCGGGTTCTCGTCGCCGGTCCCGGTCAGCGCGCCGGCGAGGATCTTGGCCTGCTCGCCCGCATTGCTCCAGTGTTCGACGCGTTTGCGCCCGCCCACCTGCAACTGCCACGCCGCGACGTCGCCGACCGCCCACACGTGCGGGACCGCGGTGCGTCCCACGGTGTCGCACACCACCCCGTTGTCCACTTCGACACCCGAGCCGTCGAGCCACGCGGTGACCGGCACCGAGCCGACACCGATCGCGACGACGTCGACGTCCATTTCGTTTCCGTCCCCGAGAACGGCCCCCGTGACCCGGCCGGTACCCACCAGCGACGTGAGTCCCACCCCGGCCCGGAGGTCGACCCCCGCGTCGGTGTGCAGCCGGGCGACGAGACCGCCGACCTTCTCGCCCAGCACGGACGCCAGCGGCGTCGGCTGTGGCTCCACCAGCACCACGTCGAGGCCGCCTGCCCGCATGCTCGCCGCCAGTTCGCAGCCGATGAAGCCCGCCCCGACGATCAGGGCGCGCTTGCCTTCGGCGAGATCCCTGCGCAGCGCCAGGCTCTCGTCGATGGAACGGAGAACGTGGACGCCCGCGAGGTCCGGCAGCCCCGGGATCCGACGCGGCACGAGACCGGTGGCGATCACCAGTTCGTCGTAGCCGAGTTCGGTTCCGTCCGCGAGTCTCAGGATGCGGGATGCCGGGTCGACCGACGCCGCTTCGACCCCCAGACGCAGTTCGATGTTCTTCTCGTCGAAGAACTCCCGCGGCTTGAGGGTGGTGTCGCTCTTCTCCCCGCGCATCACTTCCTTCGACAGCGGTGGGCGGTCGTAGGGAAGATGCGGTTCACCCCCGAGAAGAACCAGGTCGCCGTCGTATCCGGCCCGACGGAGTTCTTCGGCGGTCCGCAGACCCGCCAGGCCCGCTCCGACGATCACTATTCTCTGCACGAGCACATTATGCGGCTTCGCCGCCCGTGAGTACTTATTAACCTCGGGCGGTTAATAAGTACTCACGGGTCAGAGGTCGGCGATGGCCTCCAGCGGGCGGGTGCGGGCAGCGCGGCTCGCCGGCCACAACGCGGCGAGCACACCCACCACGCCGGACCCGAAGAGCATCGCGACCACCTGCCCCCACGGCACCGTCACCTGATCGAGCCCCTGATCCTTCAGAGTGCTCACGAAGCCCCAGCCGAAGGCGATACCGAGCAGCACCCCGACGGCCGCACCGAACACCGCGATGAGCATCGACTCCAGGTAGATCGTGCGGCGCATCTGCGACCGCTGCATACCCACCGCACGGAGCATCCCGATCTCCCGCCGTCGTTCCACCACGGAGAGGGCAAGGGTGTTGATGATGCCGAGGATCGCGATCACGACGGCGAGGGCGAGCAGTCCGTAGAGGATCGCGAGGAGGGTGTCGATCTGCTGCCCCTGCGTGCCCTTGAACTGATCCCGGTCCTGCACCTGCACCACGACGAACTGCTTGGTGGCGGATTCGAGGTCGGTGCGCAACTGCGCAAGGTCGGCGCCCGGTTTCGCATCGATCAGGACCGCCAGATCGGGAATGGTCGCGGCGGGCATGACCTGGCGGTACACCTCGTCCGACACGAGCCAGTCGCCGACCAGCTGGTTGTCCTCGAAGACACCCGTGACCTCGGCGTCGACGACCTTTCCGTCGGCGCTCGTCATCGGGACGGTCGACCCCAGTGCCCAGCCCTGCTTCGCGGCCGTTGTCTGGGACACGATGAGGTGGTTGCCGGTCAGGTCGGCGCCACCCTCGACGAGCTTGTAGTCGAGGACACCGTCGAGCGGGCCGTCGAGCGACGCGCCCTGCTGCTTCTCGTCGCCGACCGTCACCGACACCGGGTGCAGCGCGACGGCGCTGCGCACGTCGTCGAGGTTCCGGACCGCCCGCGCCGCACCGCTGGGCACGCCGATCTGATTGGGACCGGTGAGCACGTAGTCGGCGGACACACCCGAGTCGACGAGCTGGTTGACGCTGGCCTTCGCGGACGCACCGAAGACGCCGATCACGGAGACGAGCATCAACCCCAGCGTCAGCGCGAACGCGGTGGCGGCGGTGCGGCGCGGATTCCGCACCGCGTTCGTGCGGGCGAGACGCCCGACCGGACCGAACGGCTTCGCCAGCACCGCGCCGAGCGCCCCGACGATCGGCCGGGACAGCGCGGGCGCCGCGAACAGGACGGCCAGGATCAGACCCAGCGCGCCGGCACCGACGACGGCGGCCGCACCACCGCCCGTGCCCCGGGAACCGATCACGAGTCCCACGACGCCGAGGACACCGAGCACGGCACCGGCGATGGTGCGCAGGTGCAGCGAGTCACCGGTGGACGCGAATTCCTCCCGCATCGCCGCGACCGGCGGGACCTTGGACGCGCGGCGGGCGGGTGCGTACGCGCTGATCGTCGTCACGAGGACCCCGACCACGAGGGCGATGACAATCGTGCGCGGACCCACCTGGAGAGGCCCCTCGGGCAGTCCGACGTCGAACGCGTTCAGCAGGGCCCTCAGACCATAGGCGAGCCCGACGCCGGCGGCGATGCCGATTGCGCTGCCGATGACACCGACCACGAGGGCCTCGAACACCACCGAACGTCCCACCTGCTTACGGCTGGCACCGATCGCGCGGAGCAGCGCCAGTTCACGCAGCCGCTGGGCGACGATCATCGAGAACGTGTTGTAGATGATGAACGTGCCGACGAGCAGGGCGATCGCACCGAACGCGAGAAGGAAGTAGTTGATGAAGCTCAACGCCTCCGTGACCTGCGCCTTCGTCTCCTCGCGCACCTCGTCGCCGGTCTGGACCTTCGCATCGGGAAGGGCCGTGGCGATCTCGTCGCGCAGCTCGGTCTGGCCGAGGCCGGTGGCGGCCACGTCGATGTACTCGACGTGCTTGCCGTCGGTGAACAGTTCGCGGGCCTGCGAGTCGACGAACGTCGCGCCGATGAATCCGCCGGTCTCGTTGCCGGTGTCGTAGATGCCGGAGACGGTCACGTCGACCATGCCGCGAGCGGGCACGAGGACCTTGGTCGTGTCACCGACCGCCAGATGGGCGCGTTCGGCGGCACTGGCGTTGACGGCCATCTGGCCGACCTGCGCGGGCGGTGCGCCCTGAACGTATTCGTCGGGTTCGCCGAGAGCCTGACCCGGCGGCAGGTACGACTCGCCGATGCTCGGCGCGCCCCCGGTCTGGACGGCGGCGCCGCCGGAGTCGATGAGGACGATCTGCCCGCTGACGGCCGGTGCGACCGCGCGCACACCGTCGAGCGCGGTGATGGTGTCGATGTCGGCGAGGGGCACTCCGCTGGAGTTGCGCTCCTCGGCCGACACCCGGACGTCGACTCCCTGCGCGGTGTTCTCGAAGATGGAATCGAACGTCTTCTGGAGTGTGTCGGTGAAGACGAAGGAACCGGCGACGAACGCGGTGCCGAGCACCACGGACAGCACCGTCAGTGCCAGCCGGACCTTGTGGGCCGCCAGATTGCGCAGCGACACCTTGCGCATCGGCGCGCTGGATGTGGATGCCATGCGGTCAGACCGCCGCGTCGGACGTGAGGGCGTGGGTGGGCTCGTCGAGTCGCTTCATCGTGTCGAGGACCGAATCGGCCGTCGGCTCGCGGAGTTCGTCGACGATCTTGCCGTCGGCGAGAAAGACCACCCGGTCGGCGTAGGCCGCCGCGCGGGGATCGTGCGTGACGATGACGACGGTCTGATGGAACTCGTCCACCGCGGCCCGCAGGATCGACAGCACCTCACCCGAGGACTTCGAGTCGAGGTTGCCCGTGGGCTCGTCGCCGAAGATGATCTCCGGCTGCCCGGCCAGCGCGCGGGCACATGCGACCCGCTGCTGCTGCCCCCCGGACAGCTCACCGGGCCGGTGCTCGAGACGGTCCTGCAGTCCGAGCTTGGTGAGTACGTTCTCGAGCCACGCGGCGTCCGGCTTGCGGCCTGCGATGTCCAGCGGGAGCGTGATGTTCTCGAGGGCGGTCAGCGTCGGCACCAGGTTGAACGCCTGGAACACGAAGCCGATCCGGTCGCGGCGCAGCTGCGTCATCTGCTTGTCGGTGAGAGTCGTCAGTTCGGTGTCGCCGATGAGGACCGAACCCGAACTGGCCGAGTCGAGGCCGGCCAGGCAGTGCATCAACGTCGACTTTCCGGAACCGGACGGTCCCATGATCGCGGTGAACTCACCACGGGCGAACTCCGCGGATACCGCGCTGAGCGCGTGGACCTGGGTGTCGCCGGTGCCGTACGTCTTGGACAGCTCGACAGCACGGGCAGCGACAGCGGGGGCATGCGTGCTCATGATCGCCTTTCGTCATTCCTCTTGTGGCGGTCCGGCCCCGTGGTGACGGGCCGGGACGGTGCACGCGCGGCGCACTCCTCCATCTTGTCGACACGCGCGACGGCCCGCCATCAGGGACCACCCTGATCTTCGGTTCGAGGGGCCGTGATCTCTGCCACGGCGAGCGACGTGGAAACGCCCACGACGGCATTGCCGAACTGGGAGAATTCCGGTATCGCCGGTGCGAAGGAGAAGCCTGATGGCCATCGACCCCCCTACACCCCGGGCGGGATCGCGGTTCCTCGACGCGTTCCTGCAATCTCCGTTCGCCGGCCTGGCGCCGTGGATCGTGATGTCGCTGCTGTCCGGCCCCGGGCGGTTCGAGCAATCCGTCGCCACCGCCCTCGGGTTGTCGATCCTGTTCCTGATCCTCGGCCACCGCCGCGGCGGAAGCCTCAAACCCCTCGAAGTGTTCGACATCGTCTATTTCGGCGCCCTCGCCGCGATCGGACTGTTCGCGTCCGACGACCTGATCACGTGGCTGGAGAAGTGGTCGGGTGAGATGTCGAGCCTGGCGCTGGTCGCGTTCGCGTTCGGCTCGCTCCTGCTGCGCAATCCGTTCACGCTGCCGTACGCGAAAGAGACCACACCCGAGGAGTATTGGACCTCACCGCTGTTCCTCAGGGTCAACCAGCTCATCACGCTGGTGTGGGCACTGTCCTTCACGGTGTCCGCGGTGGCCGGACTGTTCGGCGACGCGGTCCTCGACCAACCGGACAATTTCTGGACGGGCTGGATCATCCCGATCGGGGCGTTGCTGTTCGCGTTGTCGTTCACCGAGTGGTATCCGGACGTGGCGAGCGCCCAGGCGCCGCGGGAGCCGGGCGAACCCGAAGAGGTGGCACCGCCCCTCGTCAAGCTGTTCGACTTCCTGCCCCCGTTCGTGATCGGTGTGGGGATCGCGATGCTCGTCACCGACAACGACCCCGACTGGCTGGGCATCACCCTGATCGTGGTCGGCGCCGTCGGCACCGCCGCGCTGCGACGCGCGGAGGCACGCAGCCGGAGCAGTTCGGCCGCGTGAGGCAAAACGTCACTGATCAGATCACCGACTACTAGCCTGATGTGACTGACGTCACATATGAGAGGTGGGCGCATGTCGGACGCCGACAACGAGATCATCTTCGACCGCCTCGCCCACTGGGCACAGGTCCGGCCGGACGACGTCGCCGTGCAGTTCCAGGGGACCCAATACACGTGGTCCGGTTGGCGCGACCGGATCCTGCACATCGCGGGAGCCTTGGCGGAAGGCGGAATCGGGCAGGGTGACACGGTCGCGTTCGTCGACAAGAACCACTTGTCGTGCCTCGAGGTCACCTACGCCGCCTCGCTTCTCGGCGCGGCCGCCGCGGTGCCGAACTGGCGACTGGCCGGCGAGGAACTCGACTACGTGATCAACGATTCCCGGGCGCGGATCCTGTTCGTGGGCAACGAGTTCCTCCAACAGGTCATGGCGCTGCGCGACCGGCTGACCGGAATCGAGCAGATCGTCACCGTCGGCGGGGAGCACGACGAATTCGAGCCGTGGCTCGCCGAGTGGTCCGCGCCGGCGTCGGTGCCGCACGTGGCCGCCGATTCCACCGCCCTGATCCTCTACAGCTCGGGAACCACCGGCAGACCCAAGGGCGTTCAGCTGACCCATCGCAACCTGATCGCGCACAGCAACGCCGTGCTCGACATCCTGCCCGCGCGCCACGACGACTGCCTCCTCGTCGCGATGCCGCTGTTCCACGTGGGCGGGAGTTGCTACGCCATCATGGGCGTCCACGCCGGCGCCCGCTGCCACTTCACCCGGGAGGCCGACGCACCGTCCCTGTTCGCCGGTCTCGCGGCAGGGGCGAACATCGCGTTCCTCGTGCCGCCGGTGATCGCGGGAGTGCTCGCGGCAGGAGAGCAGGCCGTGGCCGCGTTCGGTGCGCTGCATCGCATCACGTACGGCGCCGCGCCGATGCCCTTGCCGCTGCTGCGCAGCGCGCTCGCCGCGTGGCCGGACACCGAGTTCGTCCAGGTCTACGGAATGACCGAGTGCGCGGGTGTCGTCACCGCACTGCTGCCGGACGTCCATCGCGACGAAGCGCAGGAGGCGAGGATGGCGTCGGCCGGGCGGCCCATCCCCGGGGTCGAGATGCGCATCGTGGACCCGGTCACCGCGGAGGACGTCGTCCCCGGCGCGACCGGGGAACTGTGGTGGCGGACAAAACAGCGCACGCCCGGGTACCTCGGCAAGCCCGACGCGACGGCGGAGGCCGTGACCGCCGACGGCTGGTTGCGCAGCGGCGACATGGGTCGCGCCGACTCCGACGGTTTCGTGTTCATCGAGGATCGACTGAAGGACATGATCATCACCGGTGGTGAGAACGTCTACTCACCCGAGATCGAACGGGTGCTCGTCGAACACCCGGCGGTGGCGGAGGTGGCCGTGATCGGGGTGCCGGACGACCACTGGGGCGAGACCGTGAAGGCTGTGGTCGTGCCGGTGACGGGGACGAGTGTCGAACCGGACGAATTGATCCACTACACCCGTCAGCGTCTGGCGAAGTTCAAGTGCCCGACGACGGTCGATGTCGTCGACCTCCTGCCCCGCAACCCGACGGGCAAGATCCTCAAGCGGGAACTGCGCGCGCAGTACTGGAAGGACCGCACCCACAAGCTCGTGTGAGCGACGTCCATACTGGGACGGTGACCGCTCGATGCCCCTGCCTGCTCGGTGAACCGTACGACGAGTGCTGCGGGAGATATCACCGCGGAGACGCGCAGGCTCCCACGGCCGAGCGTCTCATGCGATCACGGTTCAGCGCGTTCGTCGTCATGGATGCCGACTACCTCCTCGCGACGTGGCATCCGAGCACCCGGCCCGGGAGTCTGGACCTCGATCCCGATCAGCGGTGGACGCGCCTGGACATCCTGGGCACGAGCGACGGCGGCCTGCTCGACACCACGGGCACCGTCGAGTTCCGCGCGCACTACGTGCTGAACGGCCGCCGCGAATCGCTGCACGAGAACAGCCGATTCGTCCGGGTGGACGGCAACTGGCTGTACCTGGACGCGATCGCGACGCCACGCCCGGGGCTCCCCCGACTCTGATCGGCTCCGGCCTACGATCGGATCATGATCAACCACCGGATCGGTCCCGTCGCCGTGTTCGCCGCCTGCTCACTGGCCCTGACACTCACCGGATGCTCGGAGTCGAACTCCGCCAGCAGCGCGGCGGCGACGTCACCGGCCGCCGCGGCCACCACGAGCAGCGCCCTCGAACCCGAGTCGGCGCCGATCCCGACCGACGCCTCACCGAAATCGTCCGCGGCGTCGGACTCGGCCAAGCTCACGGTCACCGACGTCCGCGTCGGCGAGCACGCGGGATTCGACCGCGTGGTGTACGAACTCGGCGGGAAGGGCACACCGGGCTGGCGGGTCCAGTACGTCGACGCGGCGGTGCAGGACGGCAGCGGCAAGACGATTCCGGTGTCGGGCAACGGCATCCTGCAGGTGCAGATCGACGGCTCGGCGTACCCGTTCGACAGTGACGTCGAGGGGTACTCGGGTCCCGATCCGGTGCCCGGGGTTCCCGGCGGAACGGTGACCGAGGTCAACGGCGCGCTCGTGTTCGAAGGGGTCACGCAGTCGTTCATCGGCGTCACGCAGCCGGGTCGCCCGTTCACGGTGTCGACCCTCTCCGGTCCGACGCGGGTGGTCGTCGACGTCGCGAAATAGCCACACCGGCACCCACGGCTTGACCTCGAGTTAAGTCGAGGTTCTACCGTCGTGTCATACCCCGGCTCTACCGTGGGGGGATAGCGACAGGAGGCCGCTGGCATGAGCATGGAAGTCACGGCGTGGAACGCGATGTACAACGCGATGCACGCTCAAGAGGATCGTCGACCCTTCTCCCGCACGACGTTGCGGCGGATAGCCCGGTTCGCCCTGCCCCACCGTCGCAGCCTCGGGTGGTATCTGCTGCTCAGCGTCGTCACGGCCGCGCTGGCGGTGGCCACTCCGGTGCTGGCGGGACGTGTCGTCAATGCCATCGTCGGCGGCGACGCGGTCTCCGTCGTCGTGCGTCTCGCGGCGCTCATCGCGGTCATCGCCGTCCTCGAATCCGCCCTCGCCCTGTGGACGCGGTGGCTGTCCGCGAGCATCGGCGAGAATCTGATCCTCGACCTGCGGACCGCCGTGTTCGACCACGTGCAGAAGATGCCGATCGCCTTCTTCACCCGCACGCGCACCGGCGCGCTGGTCAGTCGCCTCAACAACGACGTGATCGGTGCGCAGCGCGCGTTCAGCGACACCCTGTCGGGGGTGGTGTCCAACCTCGTCACGCTCGGTATCACGCTCATCGTGATGGTCGGGATCTCCTGGCAGATCACCCTGTGCGCTCTGCTGCTGTTGCCGATCTTCGTCCTGCCCGCCCGCCGGATGGGCGCGCGACTGGCGCAACTCAATCGCGAGGCGGCCAACCACAACTCGGTGATGAGCACTCAGATGACCGAGCGGTTCTCGGCGCCCGGCGCCACCCTCGTCAAGCTGTTCGGCCGGCCCTCCGAGGAGTCCGCGGAATTCGCGGTGCGTGCCCGCCGCGTGCGGAACATCGGTGTCCGCACGGCGATGCTGCAGTCGGTGTTCGTCACCGCACTCACTCTCGTGTCGGCGCTCGCTCTGGCCCTCGTCTACGGACTGGGCGGGTTCTACGCACTGCGCGGACAACTCGACGCGGGCGCCGTCGTCGCGATGGCGATGTTGCTGACCCGTTTGTACTCACCCCTCACCGCACTGGCCAGCGCACGCATGGACGTGATGAGCGCGCTGGTGAGCTTCGAGCGCGTCTTCGAGGTCCTCGACCTGACACCATTGATCGCGGAGAAGCCCGACGCGGTCGCGGTGCCCGAGGGACCGGTGTCGGTGGAGTTCGACTCCGTGGAATTCGCCTATCCTTCGGCCGACAAGGTGTCGCTGGCGTCGCTCGAGGAGGTCGCGACCCTCGACACCCGCGGCGGCGTCGACGTGCTGCACCGACTGTCGTTCCGCGCCGAACCCGGACAGATGATCGCGCTGGTGGGATCGTCCGGGGCCGGGAAATCCACCATCGCCCAGCTGGTTCCCCGGCTGTACGACGCCGACGCGGGCTCCGTGCGACTGGGCGGCGTCGACGTGCGGGACCTGACCGCCGACTCCGTCCGCGCCACCGTCGGCATGGTGACGCAGGACGGCCACCTCTTCCACGACACCGTGCGGGCCAACCTCCTGCTGGCGCGGCCCGGTGCCACGCAGGCGGACCTCGACGAGGTCCTGGACCGGGCACGGCTCACCGACCTGGTCGCCGCCCTACCCGACGGCCTCGACACGGTGGTCGGCGAACGCGGCTATCGACTGTCCGGCGGAGAACGTCAGCGGCTCACCATCGCGCGGCTCCTGCTCGCGCATCCGCGGGTCGTCATCCTCGACGAGGCCACCGCGCACCTCGATTCCACGTCCGAGGCCGCGGTGCAGGAAGCACTCGGCGAGGCCCTCGCGGGCCGGACGGCGGTGGTGATCGCCCACCGGTTGTCGACCGTCCGCGCGGCCGATCTGATCCTCGTCGTCGAGGCCGGGCGCATCGTCGAACGGGGCACCCACACCGAACTGCTCGCCGCCGGCGGCCGGTACGAGGAGCTGTACCGCACTCAGTTCGACACGGGTACGGTGTCGTCCCCGGCGCTCACCGAGGTGCTCCGGTGAGTCTGCGAATGGCGGACAGCGGCAAGCCGATCCAGCTCGGGCGGTTCCTGAACTCGTACACGGTCTCGTACACCGCCTTGTCGAGTTCATAGGCCCGGAGCAGCGCCGCCGCCTCGCGTGGGTCGGTGCCCGACACCGAGGCATAGCCCTCGCAGAAGGCATCGGCGTTGCGCTGGGCCCATTCCCGCGCACGGAAGTCACGCTGCGACGCGGCACCCGTCGCTCCCATCGGCACCGAATCTGCCAGCAGATGGTGAGCGGCGTAGTCGAAGGACCGCAGCATGCCCGCGACGTCCCGCAACGGACTGTCCGGTTCCCGGCGCTCGTCGAGCGTCTTGGCCGGCTCGCCCTCGAAGTCGATGAGCAGCCACCGCTCCGGTGTCCGCAGTACCTGACCGAGGTGGAGGTCGCCGTGGATCCGCTGGACGGTGGTGGCGCCCAGCGCTTCCGCCTCGGCGAACGTGTCCCGTACGGCATCGGCCACGTCACCCAGTTCGGGCACGATCGACGTGGCGACGTCCAGCCTGCGCGTCATCGCGTCGACGGTCGTCGACGCCACCTGCCGTTCCTCTGCGCCGAGTTGACGCGCCAGGGTGGCGTGCACCTCGGCGACTGCGGCACCCATGCGATGGGCCTCGCCGGCGAAGTCGGTTCCCAACTCCGCGGCGTGGAGATCGGCCTCGATCAGAAGGTCGCGGACGCTGCCGAGCGCCATGCTCCACCCGTCGGCGGAGTTGGCCTCGAAGTCCTGCACCATCGCGAGGGTGGTCAGCACACCGGCCACGTCGGTCTCCATCCACGCCCGCAGCGTCGCCACGTATTCGCTGCCCGCTTCGGCGAGCGCGAGGTGGAGTTCCACGTCGGGATTCACCCCCGGCGTGACCAGACGGAAGATCTTCATCAGGAGCTTCTCGCCCAGCACCACCGACGTGTTCGACTGTTCCGCACCGAGCGTCCGGCCGCGGAGGCCCGGCTCGATCACCGTGCCCGGCACCGTCTTCAACTGCACCGGCCCCGAACCTGCGGCCTCGGCCAGCAGGTCGGCGTACAGCGTGATGACCTCGGTGTCGTGCAGTCCGTCGTACGCGATCATGGTGTTCTCCCCGCCGTCCGGCAACGCCCACGGCTCGAGGTCCTCGGGCAGATGGCTGCGGAACCCCAGCGGGATCTGGTACAACTGCGGCGGCCCGGCCTGGAACTCCACCGCTACCAGGAGATGCTCCGCCGAGAATCCGAAGACCGCGGTCAGCGTGTGGCGCAGAAGGATCCGCACCGCCGAGATGGTGTTTCCCTTGGCGGCGAACCACCGCCGATCCGGCAACCACTCGGCCAGTTGCCGCTCGAGGGTGGCGTCGGAAATGCGTTCACTGGTGGGTTCGTTCACTGTTGCACCGCCTGTTCCGCTTCGCTACTGACCGGATGTCCGCTCACTGCTCCGCCGGACTTCGGATCCGGTTGCAACGCGAACCAGAAGAAGCCGTGACCGGGCAGCGTGATCATGTATCCGTCGTCCACAATGGCGGGAAAGGGTACGGAACCCGTGAGCTCCACCGGGATTCGACCGGTGAACTCGGTGAGGTCCAGGATCACCGCCTGCGGGAATCTGGACAGGTTGTTGACGCACAGGATGACGTCGCTGTACGGGCGTTCCGCGCTCGGCGGCGTCTCGCGCACGTATGACAGAACGGCCGGGTTCGCGCTGCCGAGCTCGGTGAAGGCCGCCGTGCCGAACGCTGGATGTTGTTTGCGGACCTGGATGAGGCGCCGCGTCCAGTGCAGCAGCGAGTTGGTCGAGTTCATCTGCGCCTCGACGTTCACCGACTGGTAACCATACGTGGGATCCATGATGACCGGCAGATACATTCGCGCCGGGTCGGCCCGGGAGAATCCGGCGTTGCGGTCGGGCGTCCACTGCATCGGTGTCCGCACCGAGTCGCGGTCGCCGAGCCAGATGTTGTCGCCCATGCCGATCTCGTCACCGTAGTAGAGGACGGGCGATCCCGGCAGGCTCAGCAGCAGCGCCGTGAACAGCTCGAGCTGGTTGCGATCGTTCTCCAGCAACGGAGCGAGACGTCGCCGGATACCGATGTTGGCCTTCATCCGCGGGTCCTGCGCGTACTCGGAGTACATGTAGTCCCGCTCCTCGTCGGACACCATCTCGAGCGTGAGTTCGTCGTGGTTGCGGAGAAAGATCCCCCACTGGCACGAGCTCGGGATCGGCGGTGTCTGCGCGAGAATTTCGGAGATCGGAAAGCGGTTCTGCCTGCGGACGGCCATGAAGATGCGGGGCATCAGCGGGAAATGGAACGCCATGTGGCACTCGTCCCCCACGTCAGGCTCCCCGAAGTACTCCACGACGTCCGCCGGCCACTGGTTCGCCTCGGCGAGCAGGGCGCGACCCGGGTATTCGGCATCCATGACGGCCCGGCACCTCCTGAGGAACGCGTGTGTCTCCGGCAGGTTCTCGCAATTGGTGCCCTCGCGCTCGAACAGGTACGGCACGGCGTCCAACCGGAATCCGTCGATCCCGAGGTCCAACCAGAATCGGAGCACATCGATCATCGCGTTCTGGACGTCGGGATTGTCGTAGTTGAGGTCCGGCTGATGGGAGAAGAAGCGGTGCCAGTAGTACTGCCCCCGCACCGGATCCCACGTCCAGTTGGACGTTTCGGTGTCGACGAAGATGATGCGCGCGTCCGGATACGCCTCGTCGCGGTCGGACCACACGTAGAAGTCGCCGTACGGACCGTCGGGGTCGCTACGCGACTCCTGGAACCAGGCGTGCGTATCGGATGTGTGGTTCATGACCAGGTCGGTGACGACTCTGATCCCGCGGCGGTGCGCCTGATCGAAGAGCTGGACGAAATCCTCCACCGTGCCGAACTCCGGCAGGACCGCGCGGAAGTCGCGGATGTCGTATCCGCCGTCGCGCAGCGGTGAATCGTAGAACGGCGGCAACCACAGGCAGTCGACCCCGAGCCAGGACAGATAGTCGAGCTTCGACGTCAGCCCTTTCAGGTCGCCCGTGCCGTCGCCCGAAGAATCGAAGAACGCACGGACCAGCACCTCGTAGAAGACCGCAGTCTTGAACCACTCGTGGTCCACCTGCAGTTCCCGGGCATGGAAGAAGTCGTCGGATCGGGCCTCGACGAGGTGGCCCTCCAGGTCGTGCTCCGGCTGGGCAGCATCCGCCCGGGGCGGGCCGGCGTGGGCCGACGACGACTCTTCCAGGGGCATACGCACCTCGGTTCGCGACTCGATCCGGGACCAGGGGCATTCCCCGGACACTGGTGTCGATCGTAGGGCGGCGGTGCCCGGACCGCTGGGAAGGCGCGGGTCGTTTCGTTCCGCCCAGGATCCCGACTGTCGCCGATCGGGGACAGTAGGTGTCCGCTATCCGCGCCACACTGAACGCATGACCGAGACACCGAGCATCCCGAACCCCATCTCCGACGAGCGCGGACTCCTTCTCCTTTTGCTCGACAACCAGCGCACCGCATTCCGCAACGCGCTGTCGGGGCTGACCGAGGAGCAGGCTCGCAGCGTGCCCAGTGCCAGCGAGATGAGCCTGGCTTCGCTCCTCAAGCACGTCATCGACGGCGAAGAAGCGATGACCTCCCGCATCACCGGCACCCCGCGCGGCGGCGGCGAAGACCCGGTCGCCGCGTGGATGGCGGCATGGAACGTCACCGACGACGAAACCGTCGGCGTTCTCCTCGCCCGTTTCGGCGAAGCGCAACACGCCACCGAGGCCGCGGTCGCCGCCGAAACCGATCTCGATCGCGACGTTCACCTGCCCGCCGACGTGGCCCGGTGGATGACGCCGGGGGTCGCGTACACGGTCCGCTACCTGCTGCTGCACCAGATCGAGGAACTCGCCCGGCACGCCGGTCACGCCGACATCATCCGGCAGTCTCTGGACGGCGCACGGGCCGATACGCTCGGGCTCGGGTAAATTCTCCGTTCGGGCGGCGCTGCAGAGCGGCCCGGACGAGACAACGAGGAGTTCAGGTGGACGGTATGAGCGTGACGCGACGCACGATCGCGGCGGCAACGGTCGGCATCGCGGCGACATTCGGTGTCTCCGGGACGGCAGCCGCGGACCCGGCCACCACGGACGTCCCCGGACTCGCCGAGCTCCGCACCCAGGCCGACAAGCCGGAAGCGAAGGCCGCGGTCGAGGCGTTGGCCACGTCGACCGTGCTGAGTGACGTCGCGGGGCCGTCCACACCGTTCTTCTACACGGCACCGACCGTGGGCTGCGGCACCGTCGCCCCGGTCACCCTGACGCTTGCGTCGGCCACCACCGGACCCAGCGCCGACGTGAAGGCCAACGAGATCAGCTTCCAGGCGCTGTCCGCCTACCCCGGTGTCGTGAAGGCCTCCGGCCTGAACGTCGCGTGGATCAACACCAACACCGGTGCCAGCGGCATCCTGCCGCTCGACGGCGTCACGGAAGGCGGGTACCCGGCGCTGAACAAGGTCGTCGCGACGGGACCGGGCACGGTCGTGGCATCGATCTTCGGCACCGTCGACTACACCAGCACGACCTGCTACGTGCTGCCGACCGTCGGTTCGTTCTTCGTCCCCGAAGAGGTACCGCTGCCGGCCGAGGCGGCACAGCCCGCCCCGGCCCCTGCTCCCCCGGCGTAACCGCCGGAGATCACGATTCGGAGGGCCGCGCGGGAACTACTCGCGCGGCCTTTTCCGGCTGTCGCGGTCGCGCTGGAACTTTCCTCCGGCCCGATCGTCGCGGCCGCCGCGGCCCGGACGGCCCGTCGGCGGACCCGAATCCGGCTGCAGCTGGATCAGCACCCCGGAGATCCGGGTACGCCGCAGGGCCTCGAGGGTCTCGCTGGACAGGTCGGCGGGCAATTCCACCAGGCTGTGGTCCGGGCGGATGCTGATGTGCCCGAAGTCGCTGCGCCGCAACCCGCCCTCGTTCGCGATGGCCCCGACGATCGCGCCCGGCACCACACGGTGCCGCTTGCCGACGGCGATGCGGTACGTCGCCAGTTCCTGGCCCTCCGGTCCGCGGGACCGCGTCGGCGGGCCGTCGTCGAAGCGGCGAGCGGGACGTTCGCGCGGCTCCCGCTCGCGGCGGGGCGCGGGCGGCGGTTCGGGCGCCATGAGGAACGCCTCGCCGTCGCGCGACTGCACGGCCAGCGCCGCCGCGATGTCGGCGAGCGGCACGTCGTGCTCCTGCTCGTAGTCCTCGATCATCTTGCGGAACAACGCCAGATTGTCGGAGGTGAGGCTTTCGGTGATCGAGTCGCCGAACTTGGACACCCGCTGCGCGTTGACGTCGTCGACGCTGGGCAGCTGCATCTCGGCCAGCGGCTGACGCGTCGCCTTCTCGATGGCCTTGAGGAGGTGCCGCTCGCGCGGTGCCACGAACAGCAGCGCCTCGCCCGCGCGCCCGGCGCGGCCGGTGCGGCCGATCCGGTGGACGTACGACTCCGTGTCGTGCGGAATGTCGTAGTTGACGACGTGGGAGATCCGATCGACGTCCAGCCCACGTGCGGCCACATCGGTGGCCACGAGGATGTCGAGGGCGCCGCTCTTGAGCTGGCCGATGGTGCGTTCACGCTGGGCCTGCACGATGTCGCCGTTGATGGCCGCCGCCGAGAATCCGCGCGAGCGCAGTCTCTCCGCGAGATCCTCCGTGGCCTGCTTGGTGCGCACGAAGATGATCATGGCCTCGAAGTCCTCGACCTCGAGGACACGCGTCAGGGCGTCGAGCTTGCGCTGATGCGCCACCTGGACGTACCGCTGCGAGATGTTGGACGCGGTGGACGTCTTCGACTTCACCGTGATCTCGACCGGGTCGTGCAGGTACTGCTTCGAGATCTTGCGGATCGCGCCCGGCATCGTGGCCGAGAACAGAGCGACCTGCTTGTATTCGGGTGTGTCGGAGAGGATGCGCTCGACGTCCTCCTGGAAACCCATCTTCAGCATCTCGTCGGCCTCGTCGAGCACGAGGTACGAGAGCTTGGACAGATCGAGGGTGCCCTTCTCCAGATGGTCGATGACACGACCGGGCGTGCCCACCACCACGTGCGCGCCGCGCCGCAGCCCGGACAGCTGGACGCCGTAGCTCTGCCCGCCGTAGATCGGCAGGACGTGCAGGCCGGGAATGTGGGCGGAGTACTTGCCGAACGCCTCCGCGACCTGCAGGGCCAGTTCCCGGGTCGGCGCGAGAACCAAGGCCTGCGGCGACTTCTGCGTCAGGTCGATCTTCGAGAGGATCGGCACTGCGAACGCGGCGGTCTTACCGGTGCCGGTCTGCGCCAGGCCGACGACGTCGTTGCCGGCGAGGAGGGGCGGAATGGTGGCGGCCTGGATCGGCGAGGGCGACTCGTAGCCCACATCGGACAGTGCCTTCAAGACCCGATCGTCGATGTCGAGGTCGGCAAAAGTGGGGGGTTCGGGGTCACGCTCGATATCACTCATTGACCAGCAGTTTAGTGCACGAGTCCACACCGCAATGCCACGCCGCGGAAATACGCGGCGACCGGGACGGGGAACGCGTGTCGCGACGTCGTCGCCTAGCGTGGACGGCATGGTCGATGTCGCTGTCATTCAGTTCGCTCCCGGTCAGGACAAACAGGAGAATCTGCGCACACTCCGCGCCCTCGCCGCCGAGGCCGCGGACCGGGGCGCGAAGGTCGTGGTGGCGCCCGAGTACGCCATGTTCACCGCACCGCGAACGGACGAGCGGATCGTCGAATCGGCCGAGGGCCTGGACGGGCCGTTCGTCACCGGTCTGGCCGCGACGGCGAAGGAACTCGACGTCCACCTGGTGGCCGGAGTCAACGAACAACTGCCCGGGGACGATCACATCTCCAACACCCTCGTCGCGGTCGGACCGGGCGGCGACATCGCCGCCACGTACCGCAAACTGCACCTGTACGACGCGTTCGGCTACAAGGAGTCCGACGTCATCCGCGCGGGCGAGATCGGCGCCCCGGAGACCTTCTCCGTCGACGGCCTCACGTTCGGCATGCAGACCTGCTACGACCTCCGGTTCCCCGAGGTCACCCGCCGCATCGTCGACGCGGGCGCGGACGTGCTGCTGCTGCCCGCACAGTGGGTGCCCGGACCGCTCAAGGAGGACCACTGGTCCACGCTCGTGCGGGCCCGCGCCATCGAGAACACCGTGTACGTGGCCGCCGCCGACCAGAGCGCGCGCACCGGCGCCGGCAACAGCATGATCGTCGACCCGATGGGTGTGGTCGTCGCGTCACTCGGTGAACGGGTGGGCGCCGCGGTCGCCGCGGTGGACGCGGACCGGATCACCGAGGTGCGGGAAAAGAACCCCGCCCTCGCCCTGCGCCGATTCACCGTCACCGAGATCTGACCGACGCGATCGGGAGTAGCGTCGAAGTCGAAGCGTTCTCCCCGATTCACGGAGCGTTCGATGCTGTACACCAGCCGCGCCGACGCCGGTCGCCGACTGGCCGCCGCACTCGACCATCTGCGCGGCACCGACCTGGTGGTGCTCGGTCTGCCGCGCGGCGGAGTGCCGGTCGCCTTCGAGATCGCGGCCGCCCTGTCGGCCCCCCTCGACGTCGTGCTCGTCCGCAAACTGGGTGTCCCGTGGCAGCCGGAGCTCGCCATGGGCGCCATCGGCGAGGGCGAGTCCCGGGTGATCAACGACGACGTTCTCCGGATCGCGCGGATCAGCAAGACCGCGCTCGCCATGGTCGAAGCGAAGGAGCGCCACGAACTCGCACGGCGGGCCCGGGTGCTGCGGGGCGGCAGGCCGCGAGCGTCCCTGAAGGGCCGCACGGCCGTTCTCGTCGACGACGGGATGGCCACGGGCGCGACCGCGGCGGTGGCCTGCCAGTCGGTGAGGAAACTGGGCGCGGCGCGCGTGGTCGTCGCCGTTCCGGTCGCCGCACCGGAGGCCGTCGGCCGCCTCCGGGTGACCGCCGACGAGGTGATCTGCCCTTACACCCCAGCCGATCTCGGCGGCGTCGGCGCTGCGTACGAAGATTTCCATCAACTCTCGGACAGCGAGGTCACGGACCTGCTGAGCTCCCACTGACGGTCGTTCTCGAGGAATCTTCAGCTCCGGTGCAACGTTCCCGAAGGCCCTGTCGATACACCGGACAGAGCACAGAACAGACTGCCTTTGGAGGATCTCGTGACCGTCTCTGCCGATACCGTCGAAACCGTCGTCACCGCCTGCCGCGACCGATTGGGCGACCCGTCCGGTTGGGTCACCTCCGATGCCTATCGGCACAGCCTCGCGCTCTGCATCATCGAATCGGTGCAGTCGAGCGCAGGCCACAGCGAGGTCGCCGTCGTCGACCGTTACCTGGCGTACCGGCGGGCGCACCCCGATCAGCCCCTCACCGACGGTGCCCGGGACCTGCTCCGCACGTTCGAGGAGGCCGGCAGCTCGGATCAGTGGGCGGGCAAGGTCGGTTCGTACAAACGGCGGTACACCGCCACCGGGGTGCCGATCGAGGCTCGGCACATCCAGCAGGCGGCCGAGCGGCTCCACCAGCTCCGCATCAACAGCATCGACGACCTTCTGGAGGCCGCGCGCGACGAGGCCGCCCTGGAGCAGATCCACGACGCCTGGGTCGAGGTGTGCGGTGAGAGCAGCGACGTCACGTGGGCACACTTCCTGATGCTCGCCGGGATCCCCGGGGTCCGGCCGAACCGGGTCGCGGACGTTTTCATCAGCGGCGCGCTCGGCATCTCCGAGGCCACCGACGACGGTCGTGCCGACGAGATCCTGGAGGCGACCGCGACGGAGCTCGGCGTCGATCCGGATCAGCTGAACTACGCGATCCGGCGGTGGCTGTCGGCGAACTCGCGCCGTCTCGAAGAGGCCGCCTGAGTTACCAGTTTACGTCGAGTTACACTTATCTCCGCTGGTCAGAACGGAAATACACATAACGGACATCGACCCTGGTGCGAAACTAGGACAAATGTGATCGAATGCACATCCGTCATGTCGTTTCAGTGGAGGGGTCATAGTGCGTGAATTCTCGGTACCGCAGTCGTTCTCAATTCCGGAGGACGCCTCCATGGCGGACACGGTCTTCCGTCACGCCGAGGAAGACCCGACGTTCGTGCCGTTCAAACGCCCGGGCAACGGCGGCTGGGTAGACGTCACCGCCGCCGAGTTCGCGGAGCAGGTCTCCGCCGTCGCGAAGGGTCTCCTCGCGTCGGGCGTCGAACTCGGAGATCGCGTCGCGATCCTCTCGGCGACCCGCTACGAATGGGTCGTCATCGACTACGCGATCTGGACGGCGGGCGGCTGCACCGTCGCGATCTACGAGACGTCCGCGCCCGATCAGGCGAAGTGGATTCTCGAGGACTCCGGGACGTCGCTGCTGGTCGTCGAGAACGCGAAGCAGGCCGACGCGCTCAAGGTCGTCACCGAGGCCGCGCCGGATCTGCGTGAGGTGCTGCAGATCGAAGGCGGGGCGCGCGGAGCGACGGGGAATACACCGAACGCGATCGAGGAACTGTCGAGGCGCGGCGAGAGTGTCACCGACGAGCAGTTGCACGAGCGTCGTCACCAGGTGCGCGCGTCCTCGCCCGCGACCCTCATCTACACGTCCGGCACCACCGGTCGCCCGAAGGGCGTGCAGCTGACCCACTCCAACTTCTACGCCGAGTCGGCGGCCGTGAAGCTGGCGCTGAGCGATGCGATGTACGCAGGCAGGCGCACCCTCATGTTCCTGCCCCTCGCGCACGTCTTCGCGCGCGCCATCTCGTTCGGTGCCTTCGACGCCAAGGTCACGGTCGCGCACACCGCCGACCTCACCACGCTGCTCGACCAGTTCGCCGCCTTCAAGCCGCACTTCATCCTGTCGGTGCCGCGGGTGTTCGAGAAGGTCTACAACTCCGCCAAGCAGAAGGCGTACGACGGCGGCAAGGGCAGCATCTTCGAGAAGGCGTCCGCAACCGCCATCGCGTTCAGCGAGGCGCAGGACAACGGCGGTGCCGGTCTGGGTCTCAAGCTCAAGCACGCCCTCTTCGACAAGCTCGTCTACTCGAAGCTGCGCACCGCACTCGGTGGCGAGTGCGACCGCGCCGTCTCCGGTGGTGCCGCGCTCGGCGCACGCCTCGGCCACTTCTTCCGCGGAATCGGCGTGCCGGTCTACGAGGGCTACGGCCTCACGGAGACCAGCGCCGCCGTCTCGGTGAACACCACCCGCGCCCAGAAGGTCGGCACCGTCGGGAAGCCGATCGACGGTCATGCCGCGAAGATCGCCGAGGACGGCGAACTGCTCCTCAAGGGGCCCGTCGTGTTCGGCGGTTACTGGCACAACGAGCAGGCCACGGCGGATTCGATCCGGGACGGCTGGTTCCACACCGGCGATCTCGGCTCGATCGACGAAGAAGGCTACGTCTCGATCACCGGCCGCAAGAAGGAGATCATCGTCACCGCCGGCGGCAAGAACGTGGCACCGGCGGTCCTCGAGGACGCCCTGCGCGCGCACCCGCTGATCAGCCAGTGCCTCGTGGTCGGCGACGGCAAGCCGTTCATCGGCGCGCTCATCACCCTCGACTCCGAGACCCTGCCGGGCTGGAAGGAACGCCACGGGCTGGCCGCCGACACCCCCGTGTCCGAGCTGGTCAAGCACCCCGATCTGGTGGCCGAGATCGACGAGGCCGTGGCCGAGGGCAACAAGAAGGTGTCCAACCCCGAGCGGATCAAGAAATACCGGATCCTCGAGGTCGACTTCACGCAGGAGACCGGTGAGCTCACGCCGACGCTGAAGCTCAAGCGGAACGTCATCCACAAGGAGCACGGCGCCGCCATCGAGGCCATCTACGCGTAAGCGGCTCCGCCGCCCGTGAGTGGCCGGGGAGTGCACAGACTCCTCAGCCACTCACGGGCGTGTCGCGCCCAGGACGAAGTCGCGGACCACCGCCGTCACGGTGGCATGGACCTTCTCGTGGAGCAGGTCGTGTCCGGCATCGTCGAACTCCCGGAGTTCGAGGCCGCGGACCCCGGCAGCCCAGTCGCGGACGGGATCGATCGGTGCGATGCGATCGTCCACACCGTGGACCGCGAGCAGCGGCATCCCCACCGAAGCGAGCGCCTCCGCCGTCTGCGGCACCGCGGCGGTCTTCGGCATCCCGCACAGAACCGCGCACCGGAAACCGGTGTCGCCGCGCAGGAGAAGTTCCAGCGAGACCGCGGCGCCCAGGGAGTGCCCCATCAGGGCGAGCGGGACGTCCGGCGCGTGCTGCCCGGCGAGCCGGGTGAGAAGCGCGGCGTCCTCCGCCAACTCGGCGACCGACCCCGGATGGTCACCCTCCGACAGGCCGTGGCCGGCCTGGTCGATACCCCACACCCCGATTCCGGCAGACGTCAGTCCGCGCGCGAACCGGTGGTAGTGACCCGTGTGCTGCCCCATCCCGTGGAGGAACACGAGCTGGGCGACCGGTCCACCCACCGCACTCCAGTGCCGGTAGTGGATCAGCCCGGAGTGGCCGTCGAAGAAAGGCATGGCTGCCATTCTGGGCCTGTCGCCCCCCGATGGCACAATCGGCCTGTGTTCCTCCTCGACGACACCATCGTCTACAGCGCCAGCGACCTCTCCGCGGCCGCCACCTGCGAGTTCGCGTTGCTGCGCCGGCTGGACGCCACGCTCGGGCTCGCCGGCGCCGATTCGCCGGGCACGTCGGCCGACGACGATCCCATGCTGCAGCGGACGTCGAGCCTCGGCGACGCCCACGAGCATCGGCGGCTCGCGCGGTTCCGCGCGGAGTTCGGCGACGGGGTGATCACGATGGAGCGGCCCGAGTACACGCGGGTGGGCCTGCTCGACGCCAACCTGGCCACCGTCGAGGCGATTCGCGGCGGTGCCGACGTGGTGTACCAGGGCACCTTCTTCGACGGCCGCTTCCTCGGTTTCTGCGACTTCCTCGTCCGCGACGGCGACACGTACGCCGTCTACGACACCAAACTGTCGCGGCACGCGAAGGTTCCGGCGCTCCTTCAGCTCGCTGCGTACGCGGAAGCCCTGGCCGACAACGGAGTTCCGACGTCACCGGACGTCCACCTCCTGCTCGGCGACGACAGCGACTCCGCACACCCGCTCGGCGACATCGCTCCCGTCTATTCGGCTCGGCGGTCCTCGCTCGAACGAATCCTCGACGAGCACCACGACGAAGGGACGGTCGCGGAGTGGGGCGACCCCCGGTACACGGCCTGCGGCCGGTGCGACACGTGCACCCCGGAGGTGGAACGGCACCGCGACCTCCTGCTGGTGGCGGGCATGCGGTCGACCCAGCGGAGCAGGCTGATCGCGGCCGGGATCGGCACACTCGACGCACTCGCCGCGCATTCCGGCGGTGTCGAGGGGCTTCCCGACCGCACCCTCGACACGCTTCGCGCCCAGGCCGTTCTGCAGTTGCGTCAGGAGTCCTCGGGTACTCCCGAATTCCAGGTGTACGCCCCGCAGGCGCTGGGCGGGCTGCCGGAACCGGACGACGGCGACATCTTCTTCGACTTCGAGGGAGACCCGTTGTGGGCCGAGAACGGCTCCACCGACTGGGGTCTCGAGTACCTGTTCGGGGTGGTCGAGGGTCCCGCCGTCCACGCCGAGTTCCGGCCGTTCTGGGCGCACGACCGCGCCGAGGAGCGGCAGGCGCTCGTCGACTTCCTCGACTACGTGACCGCGCGTCGTCAGCGATACCCGAACATGCACATCTACCACTACGCCGCGTACGAGAAGTCGGCGTTGCTGCGACTGGCGGGACGGCACGGTGTCGGGGAGGAGACGGTCGACGCCCTGCTGCGCGACAACGTCCTGGTCGACCTGTATCCGGTGGTGCGCGCGTGCCTGCGCATCGGCGAACGTTCGTACAGCATCAAGAAACTCGAACCGCTGTACATGCCGGAGCGACCGCGCGACGGCGACGTCACCAACGCCGCCGCGTCGGTGGTCGCGTACGCCGACTACTGCGATCACCGCGACAACGGCCGCGACGACGAGGCACGCGCGTTGCTGCAGGGCATCGCCGACTACAACGAGTACGACTGCGATTCGACGCTGCGACTGCGGGACTGGCTGGTCGGCCAGGCGGAGACGCACGGCGTGGCCCTTCGCCCGCCCGGTGACGAACCCACCGCGGTGATCGAGGACTGCACGCCCGCGGAGGCGGCGTTGCGCGAGTTCGCCGGGCACGGTCCGAGCGAGCACCGGGGCCACGACCAGCAGGCGGCCGCCCTCATGGCGGCGGCGGTCGGCTATCACCGCCGCGAGCGGAAACCGTTCTGGTGGGCGCACTTCGATCGGCTGACCGTCCCGCACGACGAGTTGTCGGACATCCGGGACGTTCTGGTCGTGTCGTCGGCGGTCATCGAGGAGAACTGGCACAAGAGCACGCCGCGTCAGCGCAAGCTGCGCCGGCGACTCGAACTCACCGGCCGGTTCGGGACCGGGAGCACCGTGGGACCCAAGACCACGATGTACGCGCTGTACGACGCTCCCGCCCCCGAGGCCGTCGCGGGCGACAATCCGCAGCAGCGGGGAACCTGCACGGTCAACGTTCTCGAGGTCGGGAAGGACGGCCGCCGCCGCGACGTGGTGATCGTGGAGGAACTCCTGAACGGCGAGGAGTACGGGCAACTTCCGACGGCGATCACCCCGGGCCCGCCGATCACGACCGACCGCATCGAATCGTCCATCGCCGTGGCCGCGGACCGCATGTGCTCACCACTTCCCGACCTCCCGCGGTGCGCGTCGGTGGACATTCTCCGGCGATCCGACCCGCGCACGCGGAGCGGGAATCCGCTTCCGCCGGTCGACGGGACGAACTATGCGGGTGCGATCACCGCGGCGCTCCTCGACCTCGACGACTCGTACGTCGCCGTGCAGGGGCCGCCCGGCACCGGCAAGACGTACACCGGGGCCCGGGTGATCAAGGCACTCGTCGAGCAATACCAGTGGCGGATCGGCGTGGTCGCGCAGTCGCATTCGGTGATCGAGAACATGCTCGGCGGCGTCGTGAAGGCCGGCCTTCCCGCCGAGATGGTCGCGAAGAAGGACGGCAGGCATCGCTCCGCGACCTGGACCGACATCAGTTCCAACGACTACCCCGGGTTCATCGACCAGGCGAAGGAAACGGGGTGCGTGATCGGCGGAACGGCGTGGGATTTCGCGAACACCGACCGCGTTCCGCCTGGCAGCCTCGACCTGCTGGTCATCGACGAGGCCGGGCAGTTCGCGCTGGCCAACACCATCGCGGTGGGCGGCGCGGCCCGCAATCTCCTCCTTCTCGGTGATCCCCAGCAGCTCCCGCAGGTCAGCCAGGGCACCCATCCCGAACCGGTCGACGCGTCGGCTCTCGGGTGGCTCGCCGAGGGCCATGGGGCGCTGCCCGCGAGCCGCGGTTACTTTCTCGAACGCTCGTGGCGGATGCATCCGGACCTCTGCGCGCCCGTGTCGGCGCTGTCGTACGACGGCAAGCTGCGTTCGCAGGAATCAGCCGGTGCCGCAAGACAACTCGACGGCATCGACCCGGGCGTGCACACCGTCTTCGTCGATCATCAGGGCAACGCCACCCAGTCGCCCGAGGAATCGCGGGAGGTGGTCAACCGGATCACGAAACTCCTCGGTTCCGGCTGGACCGACCCCAGCGAGTTCGAGGGAACCCGCCCGCTCGACGAGTCCGACATCCTGGTGGTGGCGCCGTACAACGCGCAGGTCGGAACGATCGAACGCGACCTGGCCGCGGTGGGCCTGGGCAAGGTCGAGGTGGGGACGGTCGACAAGTTCCAGGGACGGGAGGCGGCCGTCGCCATCGTGTCGATGACGGCGTCCGCGATCGAGGACGTGCCGCGGGGCATGTCGTTCCTGCTGTCGCGCAACCGGATGAACGTGGCCGTCTCCCGCGGCAAGTGGGCCGCGATCATCGTCCGTTCGGAATCGCTCACGCACTACATGCCGAGCACACCGGAGGGTCTCGTCGAACTGGGCGCGTTCATGCGGCTCACCGGTCAGCCGAAGCACCGGCCTTCGCCGCGGTAGGTGGGGACGACGGTGCGGGAGCCGTCCGACTCGACGAGGTGGATGTCGGTGAACCGCTCGCACATCTCGCCTGCCTTGGCATGCCGGAACCACACCCGATCGCCGATGCCGAGTTCCGTCGCCGCCCTTCCGGTCACGGGCGTCTGCACCTCCCCCGCACCCTCGTTGCGCAGGAGCTTCAGCCGGGGCGGCCACGTCGGCGTCGGCACCCGGCTGCGCCCCGCGGGACCGGAGGCGATGTAGCCGCCGCCGAACAGCGTCGCGATGCCGGGCGCCGGCTTCCGGACCGTCGGCAGCGCGAAGTACAGAGCCGGGCGCGGTGAGAACGCCCGGTACCGGTCGAAGAGCGTCGGCACGTACAGGCCCGACCCTGCCGTCACCTCCGTGACGACCGGGTCCGCGGAGCTCACCTCGAGCGAGCCGGTGCCGCCACTGTTGACGATCTCGAGTACCCCGACCTCCGCCTGCACGGCATCCACCACGGCGCCGCGACGCGTGGCGAGTTCCTTCGCGGAAGCCCGTTTCATCCAGCCGACGGGCGGGCTGGAATCGGGCAGTCCCGCGATCTGCGCTTCGTAGAACATGACGCCGACGACGGCGAATCCCCGGCTCGCGGCGCGCTGCGCGAACGCGGCGACGGCGGTCGGTTCACGCAGCGGGGATCGGCGGACCCCGATGTGAAGGGGCCCGAGCCGGAGCGAGGCGTCCACGTCGACGCACAGCCGGGCGCGGAGCGACGTGACGCCCGCCGCGGCGAGCACGAAGTCGAGTTGGTCGTCGCCGTCGACCATCAGGGTGATCCGATTCAGCAGTTCCGGGTCGGCGGCGAGTTCGGCGAGGGCCCCGCGGTCGGCGGTCGGGTAACCCATGAGGATGTCGGTCGCACCGCGGCGGGCCAGCCAGATCGCCTCGCGGAGTGAGTACGCCATGATCCCGCGGAAGCCGCCGGACGCGGTGAGATTCTCGCCGAGGGCGGCCTCGAGCACTGCGCGGCAGCGGACGGATTTGCTGGCCACCCGCACGGGCGTTCCGCCGGCGCGTTCCACCAGGTCGGCGGCGTTCGCACGCAGCGCAGGAAGGTCGAGCGCGGCCAGCGGCGGATCGACCTCGGCGGTCGCGGCGATGAGACGGTCGAGCGTCGGCGTCACAGTTCGTCCAATCGTGGTCCATCGGTCCGAGGGCGCCAGTCAACCATTGAGCTGGACGATTGTCCAGATCGATCGCGCGCCCGGTCAGGGCCGCTCGACGGCCTTCGCCGCGATCACCTGCACCATGTCGTCCAGCGCCGCGATCATGGCCTCACTGTCGCGGTCGACCAGCCAGCGCAGCACGAGCCCGTCGAGGATGGCCAGCCCGAACCGCGCGATCGCCTCCACCGGGGTCGCCCACCCGACGCCCGCGATCCCGGCGCACTCGGCGAGGAACTCGATCGCCTCCTCGTCCATCGTCCGGTATTGCTGACCCGCGATGTCGCCGGCCCGCTCGCTTCCGGACGCGCGGTGTCGCAGCGCCTGCGCGGTGATCTCGTACGTCAGCAACTGGCGGTCCGGGGTGGCTTCGATGATCGGCCACATCCCGCTGATCCCGATGTGGAGGAGTTCGCGCAAGCCGTCGATCCCGCGCAGGTCCGGTGCGTGCCGCACCTGCCCGAATGCCAGCCGCATCGACGCGCTGAGCTGGAGGACGAGGCTCTCGCCCATCGCGGCGAGGAGTTCTTCCTTGCTCTCGAAGCAGTAGTGGACCACCCCCAGCGAAACTCCGGCCTCCTCCGCCACGGCCCGCACCGTGACCGATGCGACCCCGCGCTGCTCCGCGATGGCCAGCGCCGACTCGACGAGTTGGGCACGACGTTCATCCGCAGGAAGCCTGTTCAGCATCCTCCGATCGTAGAACCTGCCGGAGCCTCGTCCGTGACCAACACGGACGCCCGACCAACCCCGATATTTGCCTGGACGAGCGTCCAGGTTCATGATGGGCGCATGGCACAGGACACATGGCGCAACTGGGCGGGCACCGAGACTGCGAACCCGCAGCGCTTCGCGACTCCGTGCTCGGTGGAGGAGCTGAGCGCTCTCCTCACCCGCGCCGCCGAGCAGGGTCAGCGGGTGAAGGCCGTCGGGGCCGGCCATTCCTTCACCGGGGTCGCGGTCACCGACGGCATCCTCGTCGTCCTCGACGCCCTGACCGGAATCGAATCCGTGACGCTCGACGAACCCGCGGGCGCGCTCGTCACCGTCCTCGCCGGCACACGCCTGCGCGATCTCAACGAGCAGCTCTGGCACCGCGGCCTGGCCATGATCAACCTCGGCGACATCGACGTGCAGTCGGTGGCGGGGGCGTTGTCCACGGGCACCCACGGCACCGGAGCCCGTTTCGGAGGTCTCGCCACTCAGGTCCGCGCCCTCCAGGTGGTGCTCGCGGACGGATCGGTGGCCGATTGCTCCCCCACCGACAACCCCGAACTGTTCGAGGCCGCACGTCTCGGCCTCGGCGCGGTGGGCATCATCTCGAAGGTCACGATCCAGTGCGTGCCGAACTACGTGATGCACGCCGTCGAGGCACCCGAGTCGCTGGACACCACCCGCGAGCGCCTCGACCACGACCGCAGCACGATCGACCACTTCGAGTTCTACTGGTTCCCGCACACCCGCCGCGTGCTGACGAAACGCAACACCCGGCTCCCCGGTGACACTCCGACGTCGCCCGTCCACCCGGTCCGCGCGTACGTCGACGACGAACTGCTGTCCAACATCGTGTTCGAGGGCATCAACCGGGTCGCCTGCCTCGCACCGTCGACGATTCCGAGGATCAACCGGCTGTCGTCGCGCATCCTGGGTGCGCGTGAGTACACCGACCGCAGCTACCGGGTCTTCGCCTCCGAGCGCCGGGTCAAGTTCCGCGAGATGGAATACGCGGTTCCCACCGAGGCACTGCCCGGCACTCTCGCCGCGATCGACGCGTGGGTGGAGAAGTCCGGGTTCACCGTGGCGTTCCCCGTCGAGGTCCGCTTCGCCGCGGGCGACGACGTGTGGCTGTCGACGGCGAACGGCCGGGATACGGCGTACATCGCCGTGCACCAGTACCACCGCCGCGATCACGAACCCTATTTCGCCGCGGTCGAGGCGATCGCCCGGGACGTGGACGGCAGGCCGCACTGGGGCAAACTGCACGGGCGCACCGCCGAGGACCTGCGGCCCGCGTATCCGAACTTCGACGAGTTCGTCGCGGTCCGCGACAAGTACGATCCCGAGCGAATGTTCGGCAACGCGTACCTGCAGCAGGTCCTCGGTCGCTAACGTGGGCTAGGTGCCCCCCCAGTCGATCCTTCGATCGTCGCGCCTTCCTTCGCGTCGCCGGAACGTCCGGGGCGGCCGCGCTCGGCGTCGTCGCGCTCGGCGCCTGTGGAGAACGGCTGCACGATCCCGGGATTCCGCCCCTTCCCGACGGCCTGTCCGTCGCCGGCGACGGAGCAGTGTCGGAGTTCGTCCCCGTCGACAAGGCGACGTGGCGCGTGCAGGGGGATCCGCTGGTCGCGCCCACCGGTGACGGGCCCCTCGCCGGCATGCGGCTCGCCGTCACCGACCTGTATGCCGTTGCGGGACAGCAGATCGGCGCGGGCAGCGGGCGGCGACTCGCCGAGGTGCCGGCCGAGACGGGAACCGCCGCCGTCGTGACGCGTCTCCTCGGTCAGGGTGCGCGCGTCGTCGGCCTGACCCAGACCGACGATCTCGGGTACGGGCATTCCGGTGTCAACCAGCAGTTCGGGACGCCGCCCAACCCGCGCGCCGAGGATCGTCTGCCCGGCGGCGCGACGTCGGGCGCCGCGAGCGCGGTGGCGCAGGGCGTCGCCGACATCGGCCTGGGTGTCGACACCACCGGATCCGTCCGGATCCCCGCCTCGTATCAGGGCCTGTACGGGTTCGCGCCGTCGCGGGGCGCCGTCTCCACCGAGGGACTGTTCCCACTGTCCCCCACGTTCGACACCCCGGCGTGGGTCTGCGGCGACGTCGCCACCCTCGTCGCCGTGTCCGGCGCAATGCTTCCCCTCACCGCGGAGACCCCGTTCCGCAGCGCACTCACCTCGGACGGCATCAACGCCGTCGCCGAGGCAGGCGTCCTCGGTGCGATGCGGCGCGCCCTGACGTCGTGGGAGAAGAGCTCCCTGCCCCGCCTGACGTGGACCGACACCGACATCGGCCGCCTCCCCGACTGGTACGAGGCGGTCGTCGACGTGCAGGGGTACGAAGCCTGGCAGCTGCACGGCGACTGGGTGAGCGCGGCGATGACGTCGCTCGGCGACGAACCGCGCCGCAATTTCGTCGACGCGAGCCGAATCTGGGAATCCACGTACGGCCGGAAGATGACCATGCTGGCCGAGGCCTCGAAGACGATCACCGCGTATGTCGGCGACAGGCTGCTCCTGCTGCCCGCGACGTCCTCCGTGGCGCCCGAGCGGACGAGCTACCCCAGCGGTGACCGGTTCCGGAACACGATGCGTACCACCGGCATGCTCACGTGCCTCGCATCCATCTCGGGCCTGCCCAACGCGACCGTGCCGTTGCGCACCGACGACGGGATGCCCGCCGGCCTCTGCCTGGTCGGTCCGTTCGGCCGCGATCGCGACGTCCTCGCCGTCGTAGGCAGCCTCGACGAGGCCGGACTGATCGACTGATCTCAGCCGCGGAGCAGTTCCGTCTTCCGCGCCTCGCTCGCGAACGACGCCGTGATGGAGTTGCGGGCCAACGTGTCCCGCTCGGCGTCGGTGAGCCCGAGCTGGTCTCGCAACTGCGCGAAGTTGTCGTCGACATATCCACCGAAGTAGGCGGGATCGTCGGAATTGACGGTGACGAGCAGACCGGCCTCGAGCATGGTCCGCAGCGGGTGCTCCGCCAGGGAGTCGACGACGCACAGCCGCACGTTCGACAACGGGCACACGGTGAGCGGCACCTCCTCGTCCACCAGGCGCGCCACGAGCGCCGGGTCTTCCAGCGCGCGCACCCCGTGATCGATCCGCTCCGCACCGAGCAGGTCGAGCGCCTGCCAGATGTACTCCGGCGGGCCTTCCTCACCGGCATGGGCAACCACGTGCAGGCCTTCCGACCGGGCGCGGGCGAACACGTCCTCGAAGAGCGACGGTGGGTTGCCCACCTCGGCCGAGTCCAGTCCGAGCCCGACGATCGGCGTCTGCAACCGGATGATCTCCCCGAACACGTCCTCCGCCTCGTGCACGGGACGGTCCCGCAGGATCGCGGCGATCGCGGCGCTGCTCAGTCCGAACTCCCGCTCACTGGTGGCCACCGCGTCCATGATTCCGTCGAGCACCTCGTGCAGCGGGACACCACGATTGACGTGTGCCTGCGGATTGAAGAAGAACTCCACGTGCGCCACGCCGCCGGCGGACGCCCTCGCGAAGTACGCGCGGGTGAGGTCCGCGAAATCCTGGGCCGTCCGCAGCACCTGCATGTTGGCGAAGTAGAGGTCGAGGAACGACTGCAGGTCGGTGAACTCGTACCGCGAGCGGAGGTCGTCGAGGTCCGTGTACGGCAGCTGCACGGAATTCCGTTCGGCCAGCTCGAAGATCAGCTCGGGTTCGAGGGACCCCTCGATGTGCATGTGCAGCTCGGCGACGGGAGAGCTCACGGGTGAAATACCTGCCTTTCGCACCACCTAGGCAGCGGTGTCGCGGTCGACGATACGGACGAAGCCCTCGTCGTCGATATTCGCGGTGTCGCCGGTGTGAAACCAGCCACCGGTGAACGTCTTCGCGGTGACGTCGGGCCGGTTCCAGTACCCGCGGCTGACTCCGGGCCCGCGGCACAGCAATTCACCGATCCCGCGGTCGGCGTCGGGACCGAACAGGGCCAGCTCCATCCCGCCGAACGCGACGCCCACACTGCCCGCGTGCGTCAGGGCGCACTCGTCGGGCAGCGCCAGCCCCGCCCCGCAGGTCTCGGTCATGCCCCACCCGAGATAGTGCTTGGCCTCGGGGAACGTCCGCCTGAGCAGTTGCGACTGTTCCAGCGACAGGCCGGCGCCGCTGTAGTCGATCCAGCGCACCGCGCGACGACCGAAGCTCGTCACCCGCGAGGACTCCACGGCCCGCAGCAGGACTGCGGGGGCGGCGGTGAGCACGTCGGCTCCGGTGCCCCGCCACGATGCCGCGTCAGTGCTCCCGGTCAGCAGGACCGTCCCGCCCACCACCAGCGTCGAGAGCAGTTCGACGAGCGATCCGACGGTGTGCAGTTCCGGTTCGACCAGAAGGTTCCGCAGCCCCTCGGAGCTGAACCCGCGCGCATGGAGGACGGATTCGATGGTGGAGAGGACGTTCTCGTTGCTCAACTCGACGCCCTTCGGGGACTCCGACGGGCCGGGCGTGTACGACAGCAGCACCAGTTCGTCGGGGCTCGCACCGTCGTCGATGAACGAGATCCCGTCCGGCAGTTCACCGTCGAGGATCAACACCGATTCGCTGTCGGCGAGCACCTCGCCGGTCTGCGCGTCGCCCAGAGCCGGGCTGACACCCACCGGCACGCCTCCCGCGAGCAGCACTCCGAGGAAGGCCTCCACCCAGCGGACCCCGATCGGCTGCCGCACGGCGACGCGGTCACCGATCTCGACACCCTTCGCCTTCAGCCCGCCGGCGACCCGCGCCGCGGACGTCCACAGCTGAGAGAACGTGAGCGACCGGCCGCCGTCCTCCTCGACGGCGACCCTGCCCGCGTAGCGGTGCACGGACACGTCGAGCAGTTCGGTCAGCGACGGGTTGAGCCCGCCGTACCGGAGCAGGCCGTCGCGAGCACGGACCACCCGGTCGTCGTGGAAGAACGGGCCCCCACTCGGGTACTCGACGAGGGACGACGGCATCTGTACCTCCGCTGCTGCTGCGCGAACCGGGACGTTGCCACGACTATATGACGCCCGTCACAGTTGCGGGGAGCGGATCGCCGACGGCTAGCGTCCGGCGTACGTGGCCTTACCCGGTCCGACGTCGAGGAAGCTGCGCACAGCGCCCCGCAGGTCCTCGGTCTCGAACAGCGCGCCCGACACGTCGGGCGTGATCGAGTCGGCGTGCGCGACTCCACCCGACCGCCACGCGGAGATGATCTGCTTCGTGGCGTCGTGCGCGCGGGTCGGACCGTTCGCCAGGCGTGCCGCGAGGGCGCGTGCCTCCGCGTCGACGTCCTCGTGAACGGCGTTGACCACGCCCCAGCTGTGCAGCGTCGCGGCGTCGTACAGATCGCCGGTCATCACGAGTTCCCGCGCCCGGCCGGACCCCGCACGTTCGGCCAGCCGCTGCGGCCCGCCCATCGACGGCGTCAGGCCGACGACCGTCTCGACCAGTCCGAACTTCGCCTTCGGCGCGGCGAGGATGATGTCGCAGGCGAGCGCGATCTCGAACGCCGCGGTGAGCGTCAGGCCGTGAGCCGCGTAGACGACGGGGCAGGGCAGCGCCTCGAGCGGATGGCAGATCTCGGCGAACAGTTCCTGCCACAGATCCTCGCCCTGCTCCGCGGTGAGCCCGTCGAACACGTGCACGTCCACCCCCGCGGAGACGACCTTGCCCTCGGCGCGCAGCAGCACCGCGCGGGGCGGATTCTCGGCGAGCGCCGCCACGTCCGCCTGCACGGCGTCGAACATCGCTTGATCGAACAGATTCAACGGGCCGTGGGCGAACGTCAGGATCGCGATCTCGGCGCCGGCATCGGTGCGGACACGCTCGAGTCGGGTGGGATGCGCAGCGGCGGCAGGCTCAGTCATGCGGCCAGACTGCCACATGCGTTCCGCCTACGATCGGGGTGTGGACTCGCTGCGGGCGGCGCTGGCCGACGTCGTCGGCGAGCGGTTCGTGACCGTGGACGCGGACGTGCTCGCCGCCCGCGCCACCGACCACACCGGCCGCTACCGCGGGCGGGCGGGCGCACTCGTCCGGCCCGCCGATGCCGCGGAAGTCTCGGCCGTGCTGGGGATCTGCCGCGGCGCCGGCGTGAAGGTCACCGTGCAGGGCGGGCGCACCGGCCTCGAAGCGGGCACGGTTCCGGAACACGACGACGTGCTGCTGTCGACGGAACGGCTGACGTCGATCGGGGCCGTCGACCGTGAGAACCGGCGCGTCACCGTCGGCGCCGGGGTCACCCTCGCCACGCTCCGGCACGCCGCCGCCGACGCGGGACTGCTGTTCGGCGTCGACCTCGCCTCCCGCGATTCCGCGACGATCGGCGGCATGGTGTCGACGAACGCGGGTGGTCTGCACACCGTGCGGTACGGACCCATGTCCGCGCAGGTCATCGGACTGGAGGTGGTCCTCCCCGACGGCGCGATCGTGCGGCGCAGCATGCGGGTGGGCGCCGAGAACTGCGGCTACGACCTGCCCGCGCTGTGGGTCGGCAGCGAGGGCACTCTCGGCGTCGTCACGACCGCCGATCTCACGCTCCACCCCGTGCCCGCGTTCCGCATCACCGCGCTCGCCGGCTTCGCGCAGCTGCCCGGGTTGATCGACGCGGCTCGCGTCGTCCGGCGGCTCGAGGGGGTGGACGCCGTGGAGATGCTCGACGGCCGCGGACTCGAATTGGCCTCGTCGCAGCTGGGTCTCGCGGTACCCACGGGACTGCCGTGGTACCTCCTCGTGGAACTGGCCGGCCGCCGCGACCTCACCGACGAGCTGGCCGAGGGGCTGGAGCGCTGCGCCCCCGACGACGAGCCCGCCGTCGGGATCGACGCCGCCGGTCGCGCGAGGCTGTGGGCGGCACGGGAAGCGTTCGCCGACGTGGTCGGACTGTTCGGGCCGCCGCTGAAGTTCGACGCCGCGCTCCCCCTGGACACCCTCGCCGCGTTCGTCGCCGATGCCGTCGCGCTGGTGACGAGCCGGGCACCCGGCGCCATTCCGGTGCTGTTCGGACACGTCGCCGACGGGAACGTCCACCTGAACGTGCTGCGCTGCCCCGACGAGAGCGTGCTCTACCGGCCGATCACGGAACTGATCCGCGATCACGCCGGCACCATCGCGTCCGAGCACGGTGTCGGCGCACACAAGCGCAACTACCTGGACCTCGCCCTCCGCCGCGAGGACATCACGGCGATGTGGGCGATCAAGCAGGCATTCGACCCCGACGACTACCTCAACCCCGCAGTGATGTTTCCCGACTGGCTGCGTCGCCCTCGGTGACGCCCGGCTTCTTCTCCCGCAACGGTCGTGCGAAACACACCGACGCGACGAAACCGATCAGCAGGACGGCGGCGGGCAGCCAGATCGACTGCGCCATCGCCGTGGCGAACGGTTCCTTCACGAATTCGGGCATCTCGCCGACGCCGGCCTCCTGGCTGCCGCTGTTCAGCCCCTGCGCGGACAGCCGGGCGGTGATGAGTGCGCCGATCGCGGCGCTGCCGAGCACCGCGCCGACCTGACGGGTCGTGTTGTAGACACCGGCTCCAGCGCCCGCCTGGTGGGGCGGAAGATTGTGCGTTGCCGTGGCCGCGAGCGGCGACCAGATGCACGAGTTGGCGAGACCGATCAGGCCGATCGGCAGCAGCAGTTCCCAGATCGCCACGTCGGGCGACATCACCATGGACAGCCAGCCGAGAGCGATCGAGAACAGCAGGAATCCGGCGCCCGCGATGTACCGCGGGTGGGTGCGGTCGACGAGTTTGCCGACGATCGGCGCGAAGACGCCGGTGAGGACGGCCATGGGCACCAGCAGCAGCGCCGACCGCGTGGGTGTCAGACCGCGCACCGCCTGGGTGTAGAACATCAGCGGCAGGACCATCGCGGTGATCGCGAAGCCCATGGCGGTGATGGCGACGTTGGCGAGCGAGAAGTTGCGGTCCGTGAACAGCCCCAGCGGCAGCAGCGGCTCGTTCTTGTTCCAGGACTGATACCAGACGAAGACACCGAGAAGGACGAGGCCGGCGCCGATCGACGCCAGCACGGTGGCCGACCAGTCGTAGGAACTGCCTTCCTGGATGCCGAACACGAGGAAGAACATGCCGAGCGCGCTGAGGACGACACCGGGGATGTCGAACTTGTGCCGGTGGGTCTCGAGCGCGGGCACCAACCGCCAGGCCAGCACGAACGCGATCACACCGACGGGCACGTTGACGATGAAGATCCACTGCCAGCCGAGGTTGTCGACGAGGACGCCGCCCGCGAGCGGGCCGACGAGGGTGGCGACGCCGGCGACGGCGCCCCACAGTCCCATCGCCGTGCCGCGACGGTCCGGCGGGAACGTGCGGGTGATGACGGCCATCGTCTGCGGCGTCATCAGGGCGGCGCCGAGACCCTGGAAGACCCGGGCGACGATGAGCATGGTGATGGTGCCGGACAGACCGCACCACAGCGACGCCGCGGTGAACAGGACGAGCCCGATCAGGTAGATGTTCTTGGGACCGAACCGGTCACCGAGGCGGCCGGTGACCAGCAGCGGTACCGCGTAGGCCAGCAGGTAGGCGCTGGTGACCCACACGACCTTGTTGATGTCGGTGTGCAGGTCGTTCATGATCGCCGGGTTGGCCACCGCCACGATGGTGCTGTCCACGAGGATCATGAAGAAGCCGATGACCAGGGCCCACAGGGCCGGCCAGGGATTTCGATGCTCGGGTGGCGACGTGGGTGGCGCGGTGCGCTCGGTGTCCATCTTCAATCCTTTGCTGAACCGGAGGGGATCCGGCGTGAATGTGTCAGTCGGTCGAGAAGTTCCGGTGATAGCCACGGCAGGGCGCCGGAGTCGATGTCGGTTACCAGAACGCTCAGCCATTCGTGCTCCGCGCGGGCGACGGTGAGAAGGAACTCGTTGCCCAGGAGGAAGATCCTGGGTGTCTCGGTGGAGCAGGCGAGCGCGGACGCGGTCTCGAGTTCGCCGATTTCTCCGCGGAGGTGATCGAGGCGGTCCCGGAGCAGGTCCACCACAGTCTGCGCGTCGACGTTGTGCGCCTCCGCCAGCGCGAGGGGAAACTGCGGGTACTCGTGCGCAGGCGTCGCGAGCATGTCGCTCACTCGGTGCACGAGCGCCTCACGGCCCGTGTCCGTGATCTCGTACATGGTGCGTTCGGGCCGGTTCCCCGCGCGGTCGGTGCCGGTGGTGCGCACCAGCCCTTCACCTTCGAGCCTGCTCACGGTGTGGTACAGCGACCCCGGCCGGATCTTCACGACCCGTCCGCGCCGGGCGGCGGCGAGTTGGTACATCTCGTACGGATGCATCGTGCGCTCACACAGCAGTCCGAGGATGGTGACACCGAGTGGGGTGAGAGCCACGGTCACCTCCACTACTCCACGGCGAATACTCCACGTGGAATATACCGTCCGGAGGGGGTGGGAACAAGCGGCTACCGTGGGGTGCGTGGACTCCCATCACCTCGACATCGTTCGGCTCGCCTGGTCGCGTGAACTGGGATTGCCCGACGACGCACTGGCCACCCGCCCGGACGCCGACGACCGCACCGTCCGGGTGGACGACGAGACCGACACGATCCGATTCCTGCGCCTGGGCGAGACATCCGCACTGGTCGGCCCACGGTGGGCGATCGAGCGCGCCGACGCGCACACCTCCGGGGAATTGGCGGAATCCGCGACGCTGCTCGCACTCACCCAGGATCGGTCCGGACGGTGCGCCGGCCCGATGGTGCTTGCCTTCGCCACCGACTACCAGAACCCCTCGACCGGCACACCGCCCCTCGTCTCCCACGAGTACGACCACGTCCGCCACGTCGAGGCGGCATGTCCCCCGGACGACGTCACCGAGGCCCACCTCGGCGACCGCGACCGATGGTTCACGATCCTCGACGACGCACAGCAGCCGGTCGCGTCCGCCGGGTACGCCGAGTTCCAGGGTTTTCTCGCCGACGTCGGTGTGCTGACGGTCCCCCCGTTCCGGCGGCGCGGGCTGGGCGCCGCGGTTGCCGGCATCGCCACCGACGACGCTCTCGACAGCGGACTGATCGCCCAATGTCGTTCACCCCGCGACAATCTGGCCTCGCGCGCGCTCGCCGCCCGGACCGGATTCCGGGAACTGGGCACGTACTCCGCGGTCACGCTGTCGCGCAGTACGCTCTGAAACCACATCGAAAGACGGGACGGGTCGACCATGACGGACCGGACGGAAGATCAGCAGGGTACTGCGGGCGCCTACGTCGAATCGGGCGCGGAGTTCACCCGTGACACCCACTACATCGCCACCCGCATCACAGCGGACGGCCGAGACGGGTATCCCGTCGAACCGGACCGCTACCGGCTCGTCGCCGCCCGCGCGTGCCCGTGGGCCAATCGCGCGATCATCGTCCGGCGACTGCTCGGACTCGAGGACGTGCTGTCCCTGGGGCTGTGTGGGCCCACCCACGACAAGCGAAGCTGGACCTTCGATCTCGATCCGGGCGGCCTCGATCCCGTGCTGAAGATTCCGCGCCTGCAGGACGCGTACCTCGCGCGTTTCCCCGACTACCCGCGGGGCATCACCGTGCCGGCGATCGTCGACGTACCCACCGGGCAGGTGGTCACCAACGACTACCCCCGGATCACGCTGGACCTGTCGTCGGAATGGACGCGGTATCACCGCGAGGGCGCCCCCGACCTGTACCCGGAGCCGCTGCGCGACGAGATCGACGAGGTCGCCGAACTCGTGTTCCGCGACGTCAACAACGGCGTGTACCGATGCGGTTTCGCCGGATCCCAGGACGCCTACGACGACGCGTACGACCGTCTGTTCGCCCGCCTCGACTGGCTCGAGGAACGCCTGACCGACCGCAGGTTCCTCGTCGGCGACACGATCACCGAGGCGGACGTGCGCCTGTTCACCACCCTCGCCCGGTTCGACGCGGTCTACCACGGGCACTTCAAGTGCAATCGGAACAAGCTCGACGAGATGCCGGTCCTGTGGAGCTACGCGCGCGATCTCTTCCAGACCCCGGGGTTCGGCGACACGATCGACTTCACCCAGATCAAGCAGCATTACTACATCGTGCACACCGACCTCAATCCCACGCGGATCGTGCCGAAGGGACCCGACCTGTCCGGCTGGCTCGCACCGCACGGGCGTGAACAGATGGGCGGCAAGCCGTTCGGGGACGGCACGCCGCCGCCACCGCCGAAGCCCGGCGAGGAGGTCCCGGCCGGGCACGGGGCGTGATGGGGCGGCTCTACGCCCCGGTGTAGGTGCCGAAACTCCAGATCACGCCCTCCGGGTCGCGGCAGGTGAATCCGCGCGACCCGTAGTCCTCGTCCCGCAGTCCGCGCACGATCGTCGCGCCGGCGGCCACGGCGCGCTCGTGGAGCGCGTCCGGGTCGTCGACGACGAGGTACACCGAGCCGGTCCCGGGCGGGAGGTCGCTGATCACCGAGTCGTCACGAGGTGAGCCGAGCATGATCCCACCACCCTTCGGCCAGCCGAGTTCGGCGTGATCGACCTGGCCTCCCTCTCCGTACGCCGCCTTCTCCTCGAACCCGAAGGCGTCGACGAGGAAGCGGATGGCGGCCCGCGCGTCGCGATACACGAGGGTGGGCCACACACAGGTGGTATGCGTCGAAGTAGTCATGATTTCACTCTGCGTCACCGTCGCCGTTCGCGTCTTGGACGAATGAGAACGGATCGCTCTCGCGCCACCGCGACGGAGCGAGTCCGGCGAGGTCACGCCAGTCCCGCGCCATGTGCGCCTGGTCGTAGTAGCCGCACACGGCCGACACCTCGGCGAGTGTCGCCGTGGGGGCACCCTGGAGCATCCGATGCGAACGGTGGAATCGCGACAGCCGCACCACGTCCTTCGGCGTGACGCCGTACTCCCCGACGAACTTGTCGACCAGATGTCTTCTGCTCCACCCGACCTCGCGTGCGACGTCGCCGACCCGGGTGCCGCCTCCGGCGACGAGCAGGCTCCAGGCCTGCGTGAGGTGAGGGTCGATCTCCGCCGGCGCGGCACGGCGCGTCAGGACCTCGTCGAGGATCGCGAACCGCGCGCCCCATCCGGTCTCGAGGGACAGTCGTTCGGTCAGCTCCTCCGCATCGGGTCCGAGCAGGTCACCGAGTCCGACCACCCACGCGCCGAGGGCTGCGGTGGGCACCCCCAGCAGCGCCCGGGCGCCGAGCGGACTGAGCGCGAGTTGCACGCCGTGCTGGTTGCCGTCGTGCCGGATCGTCACCGGCGACGTGGCGATGCCGCTGGCCAGCGTGTCGTACCGACCGGGCGCCTGCCGCGGCTCCGCCTGCGCGGCGATGTCGAGCGGCTCGTCGATCGTCAGGATCACCGTGAGCCAGGGCGACGGCAGACCGAGGTGGATGCCGGGCTCGAACCCAGCCAGCCGGTAGCCGTCGTACCCGCTCACCAGTGCGCGGAGCGGTAAGGCCGGGCGACGGAACGCACCGGACGATCTGGCGGTATCGCCGTCGACCACGCTCACGGCACCAGCCTAGGCAACGGTGCCGGGACCGGCCACAGCGTGCGCTCACCTACAGTCGGTGCCAGCACACTCGAAGCGCACGGCGAGACGGGAGCCCCGATGGTTGGCAATGGTGGACCGGTGGAGAAGGTACTGGTCTCGGTCCTCGACAACGGAAGTCGACTCCAGGCCCCCGCAGTGGCCAAATACGTCGACTGGGTCCGACGCTCGCACCCCGGCGAATCGCCCGCGCAGATCGTGGAGCGCATGGAGAAGATGTTCCTGCTCGCCGTGACGGGCAGCGGTAGCGCGGTCGGCGCGACAGCCGCCGTTCCCGGCGTCGGCACGGTCGCGTCCATCGCGGCGGTGGGCGCCGAATCGGGGTTCTTCCTGGAGGCCGCGGCGCTGCTGACCCTCGCGGTCGCCTCGGTGCACGGCATCTCCGCCGCCGATCATCAGCAGCGACGAGCACTCGTCCTGTCGGTCGCCCTCGGCGAATCGGGCATGGAGATCGTCCAGAAGGCGACCGGCGTGACCGCGAAGAACTGGGCGACCGCGATCACCAGCCGCGTCCCGGGACCCACGTTGAGGGGCATGAACAGTACCCTCGTGCGCAAGTTCATCACCAAGTACGCAGCCCGCCGCAGCGCACTGATCCTCGGCAAACTCGTGCCCGCCGGCATCGGCGCGGCCATCGGCGGCGCAGGCAACCGGGCCATCGGCAAGGGCGTGATCAAGAACGCGCGTGAGGCGTTCGGGCCCGCCCCGGCCCGCTGGCCGGACGAACTGCGTGCGATCGAGCCGTGACCTAGTGGGCGAAGTGCTGCGCCGTCGAATGCCCTCCGCCCTTCTCGCGGAGTTCGGCGCACACTTCCTCGATCGCCTCGCCGAGGAGAGTCCCGAGGTCGGCACTGAAGCCCTCGCGCACGACGATGCGCAACACCGCCACGTCCTCGGCGTCGGCGGGCATGGTGTACGCGGGAACCTGCCACCCTCGCGCCCGCAACTCGTGTGACACGTCGAAGACCGTGAATCCGGGATCGCCCGCCATCTCGAATGCCACCACCGGAATGTCGGTGCCGTCGGTGATCAGCGTGAAGTACTCGAGTTCCCCGACGCGCTTGCCCACCCGAACGGCGGTGTCGCGCAGCGTCTCCATGATCGACTTGTAACCGGCCCGGCCGAGTCGCAGGAAGTTGTAGTACTGGCCCACCACCTGATTGCCCGGCCGCGAGAAGTTCAGTGTGAACGTCGGCATGTCGCCGCCCAGGTAGTTGACCCGGAACACCAGGCCCTCGGGGAGATATTCCCGGTCACGCCACACCACGAACCCGATTCCGGGATAGGTCAGCCCGTACTTGTGGCCGCTGACATTGATCGACGCCACCCGCGGAACCCGGAAGTCCCACAGCAGATCCGGATACAGGAAGGGGACGACGAAACCGCCGCTGGCCGCGTCCACGTGGATCGGGACGTCGGGGCCGCCGGACGCGGCGAGGTCGTCGAGCGCGGCCGCGATCTCCGCCACCGGTTCGAGTTCCCCGGTATAGGTGGTGCCCACGATGACGACGGCTCCGATGGTGTTCTCGTCCACCGCGTCACGCACCTGTTCGGGCGTGATGACGTAGCGGCCCTTCTCCATCGGCAGGTACTTGGGTTCGACGTCGAAGTACCGGCAGAACTTCTCCCACACCACCTGCACGTTGCTGCCGAGCACCAGATTCGGCCGCGACGTGTCCTTCCCGTCCGCCTCCCGCTTCGCCCGCCACCGCCACTTGAGCGCGAGACCGCCCAGCATCACGGCCTCGCTCGAACCGATCGTCGACACACCGGTGGCGCTGGCCGGGTCGGTGGTCGACAGGTGGGGAGCGTGGAAGAGGTCGGCCACCATCGACACGCACCGCGACTCGATCGCCGCCGTCGCCGGATACTCGTCCTTGTCGATCATGTTCTTGTCGAACGTCTCGGCCATCAACTTGTCGGCTTCGGGATCCATCCACGTGGTGACGAACGTCGCCAGGTTCAGCCGCGAACTGCCGTCGAGCATCAACTCGTCGTGGATGAACCGGTACGTGGCCTCCGGAGCGGTTTCGTCGTCCGGCAGGCGCAGCGCGGGGAACGGATCGATCGACAGGCGTCCCGTGTAGGCCGGGGCGAGGATGTCGCGGTGGTGATCGTGATCGTGGTGGTGGTGCTTGCTCATGTGTGTCCCCAATCAGTGGTGTCAGCACGCGCCGTACGTCAGTTGGTGAATCTCGTCATGGCAGCCCAGTAGGGTCGAAACAGTTCCATTCGATTGTGGCAGGGGAGGACGGGTTGACCACAGCAATCCCGGGAAGTTTCGCGCATCCGATCGAGGTGCGCGGGCTTTCGAAACGCTTCAAGAACGTCGACGCGGTCACGGACCTCGACTTCGCCGTGCCACAGGGATCGATCACCGGATTCCTCGGGCCCAACGGGTCGGGCAAGACCACGACCCTGCGCATGATCCTCGGCCTGGTCCGGCCGACGTCCGGCACCGCCACGGTCGCCGGGGTCCCGATCCGCCTCCTGGCCGACCCGGCGCGTACGGTCGGCGCCGTCCTCGACTCCCAGAGCCTGCATCCCAACCGGACCGCCCTCGACCACCTGAAGGTGTACGCGTCCGCGATCCGTGTGCCGGATGCGCGCGCACGGCAGACGCTCGCGCTCGTCGGGCTCGAGGACGTCGCCGGGCGCAAGGCGGGCGGTTTCTCCCTCGGCATGCGTCAGCGACTGTCGCTGGCAACCGCGCTGCTGGGCGATCCGCGGATCCTGATCCTCGACGAACCGGCCAACGGACTCGACCCCGAAGGCATCGCGTGGCTGCGCGAGTTCCTGAAGGGATTCGCCGCGTCCGGACGGACCGTTCTGATCTCGAGCCACATCCTGCGCGAGGTGGAGCAGACCGTCGACAACCTCGTGATCGTGAGCCGAGGCTCCCTCGTCTATCAGGGCCGCATGGAGGAACTGCGCAAGTCGCAGCAGAGCCGGCTGCTGGTGGCGTCCTCGAACCCACCCGCGCTCGCGACCGCGCTGGCCGCCCGCGGAATCGTCGACGCGCGGTCGCTGGCGGACGGGCGCCTCGCCGTCGTCGGAGCGTCCCTCGACGTCGTCCAGTCGGTCGCCGCCGCGGCCGGGGTCACCATCTTCGGGGCGGTCGGCGACGACATCGACCTCGAGCAACTGTTCCTGTCGATGACCGCGGGCCAGTACGTGGCCGGGGCGAGCCCCGCTGCGCCGTGGGGTTACGGCCCGCCGCAGACGTACGCACTGCCGCCCGGGTACCCGCAGCAGCCGGGTTACGGTCCCCCACCCGGGTACGGTCCGCCACCCGCACACCCCCAGCACGGTCCGATGTCCGGAGGCCCGCGATGACAGCTCTTCTCACCGCGGAATTCCGCAAGGTCACCACGCTGCGGTTCTGGTGGATGCTCGGTCTCGCCCCGTTGGTCGTCGGGATGTTCTCGAGCGCGATCACCCTTCCGGTGATGCGCGCGTTCACCGATGCGTTCGAGGCCGACCCGGGTGACGCCAACCTGGCCGCCACCCTGTTCGGGCTGGCGGTGGCCCTCGCCCTCGTCATTCTCTTCGCCGCACTGTTCGGGGCGGTGAGCGTGGGAACGGAATTCCGCTACAAGACACTGACCACCACGTTCCTCACCGCCCGCGGCCGGGACGGAGTGATCGGGGCCAAGCTCGGCGTCACCGCGGCCTTCGGTTTCTTCTACTGCCTCGTCGTGGAGGTCGTCAGCGTGGCCCTGCTGCTGACGTTCGGCGGCGAGAGCTTCGCGGTGCGCGGATCCCTGTTCGCGATGCTCGGGGCGGCGCTGCTTTGCGCGACGTTGTGGGCGCTGCTCGGCGGCGGCGTGTCGATGCTGACCGGCTCGTCCGTCGGCAGCACGATCGCACTCGTGGTCTGGTACACCCTCGGCGAGATGATCCTCCGGTCGATCCTCGGCGGGATCGGTCTCGGCTCCGTCGGCGGCATCCTCCCGGTGTCGGCCACCCTCGGGACGGTCGCCAACGCCGCCGCGGGCAACGAGATCGACTGGCTCACCCTGTGGCCCACCGCCCCCCTCGCCCTGCTCGCGTGGACCGCCGTCTTCGTCGCCGGCGGCTGGGCGCGCACCCGGCAGCGCGACATCACCTGACACGACGCCGGGCGCCGGCCTGTCGGTGCCCGGCGCTAACGTGGATCCAGTGGCAGGTGAGAGTGCGTCCGGATCGGTGATCGAACGTGAGCAGACGCCGGACCAGGACCAGGCACGGCCCGGCTGGATTCGGCGGCTGAGCGGTGAATGCTGGGCCCACCGCCGCGTCGCGCTCGGAGCCCTCGGCGTGACGGTGGTCGCCGCAGGCATCGACATCTCGTTCCCCCTCCTCACCAAGTACGCGGTCGACGCAGCGGGATCGGGAAACGACACTCAGGTGATCGGCACCGCCGCACTCCTCATCGCACTGCTCGCGTGCGTGCGGTTCGGTTGCCAGTTCGGACGCCGGATGCTCGCGGGCAAACTGTCACTCGACGTCCAGCACGATCTGCGGCTCGGCCTGCTGGGCGCACTCCAGCGGCTCGACGGGCGGGGACAGGATCAGATCCGCACCGGACAGGTGGTGTCCCGGTCCATCACCGACCTCCAGCTGGTGCAGGGACTGCTCGCGATGGTCCCGCTGTCGGCAGGCGCGCTGCTCCAGTTCGTCCTCGCGCTCGCCATCATGGCGTGGTTGTCGCCGCTGCTGACCGTGGTCGCGCTCGTGATCGTCCCCGCCGTCTGCCTCGTCGTGTACGCGATGAGACCGAAGCTGTTCGCGGCCACCTGGTCGGCACAGCAGCGGGCGGCCGACCTCGCGCAACACGTCGAGGAGACCGTCACCGGTGTCCGCGTCGTCAAGGGGTTCGGCCAGGAGCGCCGCGCCGTCGACCAGCTCGAGAACCACAGCCGGACGCTGTACGCCGAGCGCCTGCGCGCCGCGCGGATCAACGCGCGCTTCGCCCCGACCATGGCGGCGCTCCCCCAGCTCGGTCTCGTCGGCGTCATCGCACTCGGCGGATTCCTGGCACTGCACGGCTCCATCACGATCGGCACGTTCCTCGCATTCGCCACGTACGTCGCGACGATGACGGGCGTCACCCGCACGCTGTCGTCCGTCGTGATCATGGCGCAGTTGTCGCGAGCCGCGGTCGAGCGCGTGTACGAGGTGATCGACGCCGAACCGGAAGTCGCGGACCCGGCACATCCCACCCCCCTGCCCGAAGGGCCGCTGGGCGTGGCCCTGCGCTCGGTGACGTTCGGATTCGAACCGGACCGGCACATCCTCCGGGGCCTCGACCTGTGCATCGCGCCCGGTGAGACGGTCGCGGTGGTCGGGATGGCCGGCTCCGGCAAGACCGCGCTGTCGCTACTGCTCCCGCGCTTCTACGCCCCCTCGTCGGGAGCCGTGTCCCTCACCTCCGGGGGCGAGGCGTTCGACGTCTCCCAGCTGTCCGCCGAGCAGTTGCGGGAAGCCGTCGGCCTGGTGTTCGACGAACCGTTCCTCTTCTCCGACACCATCGCGGCCAACATCGCCCTCGGCAGGCCCGACGCCAGCGCCGAGGAGATCAGGGCCGCGGCCGCCATGGCCGCGGCCGACGAGTTCGTGTCCGCACTGCCGGACGGCTACGACACCGTCGTCGGCGAACGCGGCCTCACGCTGTCGGGCGGTCAGCGGCAGCGGATCGCGCTGGCGCGCGCACTCCTCACCGATCCGCGGGTGCTGATCCTCGACGACGCGACCTCTGCCGTCGACGCCACCACCGAGGCGTCGATCTTCGAGGCGTTGCGGGCCAATCGGGGCCGGACGGCGCTGATACTCGCGCATCGCCGCTCCACGCTGTCGCTCGCCGACCGCGTCGCGGTGCTGGACGGCGGGCAGATCGTCGATTCCGGCACGGTGTCCGAACTCGACGAGCGGTGCGCGCTCTTCCGCGCGTTGTTCGCCTCCGCCGAGAACTCGGGCACCATCGACGAGAGCGTGCCCACGGAGACCGACCCTGTGCCCTACCAGAGGATGCCGCTCGAATCGGAACTCTGGCCGGACGACGACGAGGACTGGGACGTGCCCGGCGGAGCTGTCGCGTCCGGCCGCACCCCGGCTCTCGGGTCAGGCGGCGGCCGGACCGCGGGCGGACCGATGGCGGGCGCCCTGGGCAACGTGGCCGCCACCCCGGAACTTCAGCACGCCGTCGATGCGCTTCCGCCCGCCGTCGAGAGCCCGGGTATCGAGACCCGGAACCTCCGGCTGCCCGAGCCCGACTTCCGGCTGTGGCGGATCCTGCGACCGGTGCGTGCCCTCCTCGCCGCCGTCGTCGTCTGTCTCGCGCTCGATTCGCTGGCCGGGATCGCGTTCCCCTCCATCGTCCGGTTCGCCATCGACCACGGGGTGGTCCCCCAGGATTCCGCGACCCTGTGGACCGCGGCGGGGGTCGGCGTTCTCCTCGTGGTGGCCGACTGGCTCGTCGTCGCCCTGATGACGGTGATCACCGCCCGGGCCGGTGAGCGGGTCCTGTTCGGACTGCGGGTGCGCAGCTACGCCCACCTGCAGCGACTCGGCCTCGATTACTACGAACGCGAACTGTCGGGGCGGATCATGACCCGGATGACCACCGACGTCGACGCGTTGTCGTCGTTCATCCAGACGGGTATGTCCACCGCCGTGGTGAGCGTGCTGACGGTCGTCGGCATCGCCGTCGCCCTCGTCGCCACCGATGTCACGCTCGCGTTGGTGGCGCTCGCCGTCATTCCACCGCTGGTTGTCGCGACACTGCTCTTCCGCCGGATCTCCTCGGTGGCGTACACCGTCTCGCGGGAGCGGATCTCACTCGTCAATGCCGACTTCCAGGAGAACATCGCCGGGCTGCGGGCCGCGCAGGCGTACCGGCGCGAGGAATTCGCCGCCCGCCGGTTCGCGGAGCGTGCGAACAGCTACCGACGCAGCCGGATGCGGTCGCAGCGGGCGATCTCCGTGTACTTCCCGTTCATCGCGTTCCTGTCGGACCTCGCCCTGGCCGCCGTGGTGTTCGTCGGCGCCCGGCAGGTCGCGGGCGGCGACACGACGGCCGGAACGCTCGTCGCGTTCGTGCTGTACCTGGGGTTGCTGTTCGGGCCCATCCAGCAGCTGTCGCAGGTGTTCGACGGATACCAGCAGGCCAGTGTGGGTCTGCAACGGATCGGCGACCTGCTCCGCACACCCAGTTCCATCGAGCGGGCCACCTCCCGCGACGACCTGCAGCCGATCGGCGGGCACCTGCGCGGCGAGCTGTGCCTGCGGGACGTCGGGTTCCGGTATCAGGGCGCGGACAGCGACGCCCTGACCGACATCGACCTGCACATCCCCGCGGGCACCACGGTCGCCCTCGTCGGCAAGACCGGCGCAGGCAAGTCGACCATCGTCAAGCTGCTCGCCCGTTTCTACGACCCGACGTCCGGCGCGGTGCTCGTCGACGACGTGGACCTGCGCCGCTACCCGCTCGGCGCATACCGCGGGCGGCTCGGCGTGGTCCCCCAGGAAGCCCACCTCTTCACCGGCACCGTCGCCACCAACATCGCCTACGGTCGCCCCGACGCGAGCCGCACGGAGATCGAGGACGCCGCCCGGGCGGTCGGGGCTCTCGGCACGATCGCCGAAATGCGGGGTGGGATGCATCACCCTGTCGGCGAGCGCGGGCAGGGCCTGTCGGCGGGTCAGCGGCAGCTGATCGCGCTCGCCCGGGCCGAGCTGGTCGACCCCGACCTGTTGCTGCTCGACGAAGCGACGGCGACGCTCGATCCGGCCACCGAGCAGGTAGTTCTCGATGCGAGCAGCCGGGTGACACGCACCCGCACGTCGGTGGTCGTGGCCCACCGACTGGCCACCGCGGCCCGGGCAGATGTCATCCTCGTGATCGACAAGGGGCGGGTGGTCGAGACCGGTTCGCACGCCACCCTGCGCTATGCCGGTGGCCACTATTCGGGACTGTGGGATGCGGCGGAGACCGGCGCGGGGAATAATCGCGGGGCGAGAACCGTCATCGATGGTGACCCCATCGGTTGGCCGTGAGACAGCTCACACGTGCGGGCCTGGCGATCTACACGTCACACGCGAGGGCTAGTCTCATGTATATAGGCGCTCTGATCGGGTACCGAAATAGAAACGAGGCGAACACCTGCCGTGAGCAGCAGCTCTACATCCCAGTTCGGACAGAACCAGTGGCTGGTTGACGAAATGTACCAGCGTTTCCAGGACGATCCGTCGTCCGTGGACGCGAGTTGGCACGAATTCCTGACGGATTATTCTCCGGACGCCGCCGCCAAGGCAGGCGCAGCCAACGGACACGGCACGAACGGCACCACCACCGCCGCACCGGCTGCCGCTCCCCCCGCCAAGACTTCGACCCCCCCGGTTCCCGAGTCCAAGACAGCACCCCCGTCTCAGACCAAGACGGCCAACGGCGCCGCGCCGAAGACCGCACCCAACGGTGCGTCCTCCAAGGCTGCCGCCCCGAAGGCCGAGGCCCCCAAGAAGGCCGCACCTGCAAAGGACGTCGCTGCGAAGGACGCCAAGGCACCCGCTCCCGCTCCGGCCGCCGACGAGTCGAAGGTTCTCCGCGGCGCAGCTGCTGCCGTCGCCAAGAACATGTCGGCGTCGCTCGCCATTCCGACCGCCACCAGCGTTCGCGCCATCCCTGCGAAGCTGATGTTCGACAACCGGATCGTCATCAACAACCACCTCGCCCGTACCCGCGGCGGCAAGATCTCGTTCACGCACCTCCTCGGTTACGCGATCGTGCAGGCGGTCAAGGCGTTCCCGAACATGAACCGGCATTTCGCCGAGATCGACGGCAAGCCCAACGCGGTCACCCCCGCACACACCAACCTCGGCCTGGCCATCGACCTGCCGGGCAAGGACGGCAACCGGTCCCTCGTCGTCGCCGCGATCAAGAACACCGACACCCACAACTTCACGCAGTTCTACAGCGCCTACGAGGACATCGTCCGGCGCGCGCGTGACGGCAAGCTCACCGCTGAAGACTTCTCGGGTGTCACGATCTCGCTCACCAACCCGGGCGGCATCGGCACCGTGCACTCCGTGCCGCGACTGATGAACGGCCAGGGTGCCATCATCGGTGCCGGCGCGATGGAGTACCCCGCCGAGTTCCAGGGCGCGAGCGACGAACGCCTCGCCGAGATCGGCGTCGGCAAGCTCATGACGCTCACCTCGACGTACGACCACCGCATCATCCAGGGTGCCGAATCCGGTGACTTCCTCCGGACCATCCACAACCTGCTGATCAGCGACGAGTTCTACGACGAGATCTTCCACGCGCTGCACATCCCCTACGAGCCGGTCCGCTGGCGCAAGGATGTGCCGGAAGGCGCCGTCGACAAGAACACCCGTGTTCTCGAGCTGATCGCCGCGTACCGCAACCGTGGCCACCTGATGGCCGACACGGATCCGCTGCAGTTCGTCAAGGACAAGTTCCGCAGCCACCCGGACCTCGACGTCCGGACGCACGACCTGACCCTGTGGGACCTCGACCGTGAGTTCAAGGTCGGCGGCTTCCACGGCCAGGAGAAGATGAAGCTGCGCGACGTGCTCAGCGTGCTGCGCGACGCGTACTGCCGCCACGTCGGTGTCGAGTACGCGCACATCCTGGAGCCGGAGCAGCAGCAGTGGCTGCAGGACCGGGTCGAGGCGCACCACGTCAAGCCGACGGTCGCTCAGCAGAAGTACATCCTGAGCAAGCTCAATGCCGCCGAGGCCTTCGAGACGTTCCTGCAGACCAAGTACGTCGGTCAGAAGCGGTTCTCCCTCGAGGGTGCCGAGTCGGTCATCCCGATGATGGACGCCGTCATCGACCAGGCCGCCGAGCACCAGCTCGACGAGGTCGTCATCGGCATGCCGCACCGCGGTCGCCTCAACGTCCTCGCGAACATCGTCGGCAAGCCCTACTCGAAGATCTTCACCGAGTTCGAGGGCAACATGAACCCGGCGGCCGCGCACGGCTCCGGCGACGTGAAGTACCACCTCGGCGCCGAGGGCCAGTACATCCAGATGTTCGGCGACAACGACATCACCGTGTCGCTCACCGCAAACCCGTCGCACCTCGAGGCGGTCGACCCGGTTCTCGAGGGTCTGGTTCGCGCCAAGCAGGACATCCTCGACAAGGGCGAGGACGGCTTCACCGTCCTGCCGCTCATGCTGCACGGCGACGCCGCGTTCGCCGGTCAGGGTGTCGTGGCCGAGACACTGAACCTGGCGCTGCTGCGCGGGTACCGCACCGGCGGCACCGTGCACATCGTGGTCAACAACCAGGTCGGTTTCACCACCGCCCCGGAGCACTCGCGGTCGTCCGAGTACTGCACCGATGTCGCGAAGATGATCGGCGCGCCGATCTTCCACGTGAACGGCGACGACCCCGAGGCCTGTGTGTGGGTCGCCCAGCTTGCCGTCGACTTCCGGGAGAAATTCCAGAAGGACGTCGTCATCGACATGATCTGCTACCGCCGTCGCGGTCACAACGAGGGCGACGACCCGTCGATGACGCAGCCGGCGATGTACGACGTGATCGACACCAAGCGCAGCGTCCGTAAGAGCTACACCGAATCCCTGATCGGCCGCGGCGACATCTCGCTGAAGGAAGCCGAAGACGCCCTGCGCGACTACCAGGGCCAGCTGGAACGGGTGTTCAACGAGGTCCGCGAACTCGAGAAGTACACCCCGGAGCCCAGTGAGTCGGTCGAACTCGACCAGGTGCTGCCCACGAAGCTGAAGACGTCCGTGGACGAGTCCGTGCTCGCGCGGATCGGCGACGCGTTCGTCGACCTGCCCGACGGCTTCACGGTGCACCCGCGCGTCAAGCCGGTCATCGAGAAGCGCCGCGAAATGTCCCGCGAGGGCAAGATCGACTGGGCGTTCGCAGAACTGCTCGCGTTCGGCTCGCTGGTCGACCAGGGCAAGATGGTCCGCCTCTCCGGCCAGGATTCCAAGCGTGGCACGTTCACGCAGCGTCATTCGGTCCTCATCGACCGCAAGACGGGCGCCGAGTACACCCCGCTGCAGAACCTGGGCAGCGAGAACCCCGGCAAGTTCCTGGTCTACGACTCCGCTCTCAGCGAGTTCGCCGCCGTCGGCTTCGAGTACGGCTACTCCGTGGGCAACCCGGACGCGCTCGTGCTGTGGGAGGCGCAGTTCGGTGACTTCGTCAACGGCGCGCAGTCGATCATCGACGAGTTCATCTCGTCCGGCGAGGCCAAGTGGGGTCAGCTGTCCGACGTCGTGCTGCTGCTGCCGCACGGCCACGAGGGCCAAGGTCCCGACCACACGTCCGGTCGTATCGAGCGCTTCCTGCAGTTGTGCGCCGAGGGTTCGATGACCGTGGCCGTGCCGTCCACCCCGGCCAGCTACTTCCACCTGCTGCGCCGCCACTCGCTCGACGGAATCCGCCGCCCGCTGGTGGTGTTCACGCCGAAGTCGATGCTGCGTAACAAGGCCGCTGTCTCCGAGGTCGAGGACTTCACCACCGGCAAATTCCGCTCGGTGTTCGAGGAGCCCACGTACGAGACGGGCGATGGCGAGCGCGACAAGGTTCGCCGCGTCCTCCTCGTCAGCGGCAAGCTGTACTGGGAACTGCTCGCGAAGAAGCAGAAGGACAACCGCGAGGACATCGCGATCGTCCGCATCGAGCAGCTGTACCCGGTTCCGAGCCGGCGTCTCCGCGAGACGCTGGACCGCTACCCGAACGCGACCGAATTCCGGTGGGTTCAGGAGGAGCCGGCCAACCAGGGTGCGTGGCCGTTCTTCGGTCTCGCGCTTCCCGAGTTGCTGCCCGACAAGCTGTCCGGGATCAAGCGCATCTCGCGCCGTTCGATGTCGGCACCGTCCTCGGGTTCGAGCAAGGTGCACGCCGTCGAGCAGCAGGAAATCATCGACGAGGCCTTCGGCTGAGTTCGATCGACTGAGCTGCCACCGAGCCGGGTCGAGTTCACTCCACGGAGTGAACTCGACCCGGCTTCGTTGTATCTCGGGCAGATAGGCAGGCACTCACCGCCCGCCCTCACGCACCCCTCGTCTGCACACGCACCCCTTCTGGCAATGAACGCAGAACGGGTGCGGCTACCCAGAACGAGTGCGTCCCCAACGGCCGCGGCCGACTGGTGTCAGGTCGTGGTGGCCGAGAGCAGCGCGGCGGCGATCTCGGGGGCCGCGGCGATGGCGAGGGCGGGGAGGGCCTGGACGTTGAGTTCGATCAATTCGTCGCGGGTGAGGTGCGGGTCGCGCAACCAGGTGATGGTGACTTCCTCGACGTAGGCGATCCATCCGCGGACGGCGAGTTCGACTGCTCGGGTGCGTTCGATTCCGATCGCGGGAAGTTGGTCGAGGGTCCGTTCGGACATGACGGCGCGCGTGTCCTCGAAGACGGCCCGCATGTCGGGGTCGCCGCTCGCGGTTCCCCGCAGGAGCGAGACGTAAGTGGCGCGGTTCTCGCTGACGTAGTCGACGTACGAGGCCAGTACCGAACGCAGGACCTGCATCGGATCCCGGGCCTGCCCGACGTAGGGGTCGGGTGCGGTGCGGGCGAGCATTTCGCTGCTGGTGTGCCGCACGATCTCGAGGTGGAAGTCGTGCTTGGAGGCGAAGTAGTGGAATAGCAGGCCTCGGGAGACACCGGCCTGATCTGCGATGTCCTCGACGGAGATCTGTTCGAGGGGCCGTTGGGCCAGCATCTTCGCGCCCAGGTCGATCAATTGCGCGCGCCGCTGTTCGGGGCTGAGACGGGTCCGCTTCACAACGTCCATGAGACAAGACTACTGAATGAAGGTCAATAGGCTATTGACTGCCCCTCAATAGCGACCTATGGTCTATTACATGAGTCTCCCCGTCACAGACACTTACGACCCCACCGCGGGTGTCCGCCACATCGACACGCTGATCATCGGCAGCGGGTTCGCCGGCCTCGGCGCGGCGATCAAGCTGACCCAGGCAGGCAAGACCGACTTCCTCGTGCTCGAGCGCGGCACCGAGGTCGGCGGCACCTGGCGAGACAACACGTACCCGGGTGCGGCGTGCGACGTGCCGTCGCACCTGTACTCCTACTCGTTCGCCCTGAACCCCGAATGGACTCGGTCGTTCTCGACCCAGCCCGAGATCCAGAGGTACATCCAGTCGGTGGCCGACAAGTTCAAGGTGCGCGACAAGCACCTCTTCGGTTGTGACGTGCAGTCCGCCCACTGGAACGAGGCGACCACTCGGTGGGAGGTCAGCACCACCAAGGGGAACTTCGTCGCGAAGGTCGTGGTTTCCGCGGTCGGCGCTCTGTGCGAGCCGTCCCTCCCCGACATCAAGGGCATCGAGGGCTTCCAGGGCGAGATCTTCCACTCCGCCCGCTGGAACCACGACGCCGACCTGACGGGCAAGCGCGTCGCCGTCATCGGCACCGGCGCCTCCGCGATCCAGATCGTTCCGGCGATCGGCAAGAAGGTATCGCACCTCGACGTGTACCAGCGCACCGCGCCGTGGATCCTGCCCCGCGCGGACCGCGAGTACACCCCGCTCGAGCACACCGCGTTCAAGTACCTGCCCGGATTCCAGAAGCTGTGCCGCACCGGCATCTACTGGATGCGTGAGAGCCAGGTCGTCGGGCTCGCGAAGGCCCCGATCTTCATGAAGCCGCTGCAGTTCGCGGCCGAACGCCACCTGCGCCGTCAGATCAAGGACAAGGATCTGCGCAAGAAGGTGACGCCGAACTTCCAGATCGGCTGCAAGCGCATGCTGATCTCGAACAACTACTACCCCACCCTCGCGCAGGACAATGTCGACCTGGTCACCGACGGCATCGCCGAGGTCACCGCCGACTCGGTGATCGCGAAGGACGGCACCGTCCGCGAAGTCGACGCCATCGTCGTCGCCACCGGGTTCCACGTCACCGACTCCCCCACGTTCGACGGCATCTTCGGCAAGGACGGGCGTTCCCTCGCCGAGGTCTTCGACGAGGGCGGTCAGCAGGGTTACAAGGGCGCCGCGATCGCGAACTTCCCCAACATGTTCTTCCTCGTGGGCCCCAACACCGGCCTGGGCCACACCTCGATGGTCTTCATGATCGAGTCACAGCTCAACTACCTCGTCGACGCCCTGCAGACGCTCGACAAGTACGACATCGGCAAGATCGAGGTCCGTCAGGACGCGCAGGACCGGTACAACGCCGATCTCCAGGAGAAGCTGTCGCACAGTGTCTGGAACAACGGCGGCTGCGCGAGCTGGTACCTCGACAAGCACGGCAACAACACGACGCTGTGGCCGGGCTTCACCTTCCAGTTCCGCAACGAGACCCGGCGTTTCGACCTCGGCGCGTACGACAGCGTGGCCACCGCGGACCTGCCCGCACCCGTGCACGTCAACGACGCGGTCCCCGGTTCCACCGCCATCCCGGCACAGATCGACCTCGACGACGACAAGGTGACAGCACAGTGAGCGAGTTCGCAGGCAAGGTAGTCGTGATCACCGGCGCCGGTTCCGGCATCGGCAGGGCGCTCGCCCTGAACCTCGCGGGCAAGGGTGCCCGGCTGGCGATCTCGGACATGGACACGGTCGGGCTCGCCGAGACCGCACGCAAGGCCGAGGCACTGGGTGCCGAGGTCAAGTCCGATCACCTCGACGTCACCGAGCGCGAGGCGGTGCTCGCCTACGCCGACGCGGTGCGCGCCCACTTCGGCACGATCAACCAGGTTTACAACAACGCCGGCATCGCCTACCACGGCGAGTTCGAGAAGTCCGAGTTCAAGGACATCGAGAAGATCATGGACGTGGACTTCTGGGGAGTCGTCAACGGCACGAAGGCCTTCCTGCCGCATCTCATCGCGTCGGGTGACGGTCACGTCGTCAATGTCTCGAGCCTCTTCGGCCTGCTGTCCATGCCGGGTCAGAGCGCGTACAACTCGGCGAAGTTCGCGGTGCGCGGTTTCACCGAGTCACTGCGCCAGGAAATGCTGATCGCCAAGCACCCGGTCAAGGTGACGTGCGTGCACCCCGGCGGCATCAAGACGGCCATCGCCCGCAACGCGACGGCGGGCCCGGGCGAAGACCTCGACACGTTCGCGAAGTTCTTCGACCAGAAGCTTGCACGGACCACCCCGGAGGCGGCGGCCGAGACCATCGTCACCGGTGTCCGCAAGGGCAAGGCGCGGGTTCTGATCGGCGCCGACGCCAAGTTCCTCGACGCCTGGGTGCGCGTGGTCGGCCCGAGCTACCAGCGGGTGGTCGCGCTCATCGCCGGACGAGTTCTTCCCAAGTCGAACTGAGGTACCGATGACCCTCCACCTGCCGCTGCCGGTCGTCGCGACGGCCCTCCGGCCGTTCTACCGGCTCAGCCTCAACGCGAGGCTTCCGTACGCGGTCCAGCGGGCGCTCCTCGAAATCGCCGCCCCGTTGCAGCAGTTGCCTGCAGGCGCCGTCGTCCGCCCGACCGTGCTGGCCGGCCGGCCGGCCGAGCGAATCACGGTGGGAGCCACCGAGCCCCGGACCGCAGTGCTGTATCTGCACGGCGGGGCGTACACGATCGGGTCTCCGAAAACGCACCGTTCGCTGGCGGCTCACCTCGCGAGGGAGTCCGGCAGCGCGGTCTACACCCTCGATTACCGGTTGGCTCCGGAGCATCCGTTCCCGGCCGGACTCGAGGACGCGGTGGCGGCGTATCTCGAGCTGACCACGGAACACGGCTACGCGACAGGGCAACTCGCCGTCGCGGGTGATTCGGCGGGCGGGGGCCTCACGGTCGCCACCGCGCGGCGCCTGATCGACCGGCACGGTGTGACTCCGGCCGCGCTGGCGCTGATCTCGCCGTGGGTCGATCCGGGCCGCCGCGACACCTCCCGGGACCGGGATCTCGTGGTCAACACGGCGTGGTCGACCGACGCCGCCGAGAAGTACCTGGGCACCGGCGACGCGCACGACCCGGGTTACGCACCGCTGCACGCGAATCTGGCGGGGCTGCCGCCCACACTCGTCCATGTCGGGGTGGACGAGGTGCTCTACCCGCAGATCATGGAGTTCGTGTCGAAGCTCGACGCGTCGAAGGTCGACGTCACGCTCACCGAGTACGCCCGCCTGTGGCACGTCGCGCATCTGCAGGCGTCGCTGGTTCGCGAGGCCGGGGACGCGGTCGCCGCGCTCGGTGCCTTCCTGGGTTCACAGATGGGCGTCGAGCCACACGCGCGCCACGTCGGCTGAACCGGCTCCACCGCGGACCTGGCCGATCATGTCGGCCAGGTCTGCGGTGGTCAGTTCCCCCGCCACGACGTTGAGCGCCTTCTGCTGAGCTTCGCCGAGGGTTCCGATCCGGAACAGCGGCACCACGTTCTGTGCGGTGAACACGTGCTCGTCGTCCGCCAGCAGTACCAGGTCCGTGGCCGCCACAGCCGGTGACGCGGTGGTCACTCCGGCCACCTCGAGGACGCCGTCCGGAGCTTCCGGGCCCGCGAGTTCCCCGACAGCCGCTGCGTCGTCGGCCACCGTCCGGGTCTGCGCGAAAGCGCACCCCGTCAGCCGGGGAAGGGCGGCTGCCTCGAAGCGCGGGCTGAGAACCGCGGCACTCCCGGCGCATGCGGGGACCAACTCGTCGAGCGTGGTGATATTGCGCGCCCCGGACGCCTGCGACGTCACCGCCAGCGCCGACCGGTCCTCGGCAGCTGCGTAGTCGGAGATCGAAAGACCCTGGGGCAGAGCCTTGCTCAATGCCTCGAACACGTCGTCCTGTTCGGTCTCCACCGATCCGGGGTCGTAGTAGCGCAACAACCGGCCCGTGAACTCCGGTACCAGCGTGACGTTTCCGGCATCGAGCTGACCGAGGTATGCGGTCCGGTCGCCGAGCCCCGCCTCGGTCGCGACCGGCGCCCCCGTCGAACGCAGGGCACCGGCATAGATCTCGGCCAGAATCCGGCTGTCCGCACCGTCGCCGGCCCCCACCACGATGTCGGCCGTCGGCCGGCTAGCGGAACCGTCGAGGGTCTCGTCGCCGCCGCACGCCGCCGACGTTCCCGCGACGAGAAGCAGGGCCGACGCCGTGATCAATGCCCGGGACCACCGTGCCGGGCGCGGTCCGCGTCCGCCCGATCCGCCTGTCCGTGTGTGTGCCACGTCGCGCCTTTCGTTTTACCTCGAGCTGGTCGAAAACCGTGCTCTGTCCGTCCCTATCGTTACACTGGCCAACCGATGGCGCGGACACGCGTCCACCGGTTTCCGTCGGCAGGTCCGGCGCCGGTGACAACGGGAAGGACGCTCATGCGCACCTCGAGAATTCTGTCGGGCTTCACCCGCCGCTCCGTGAGCAGTATCGCCCTCGCAACGGCCGCCGTCGTGTCGCTCGCAGCGTGTGGTGGCGGATCCGATCCCCTGTCCGCGGGCGGCGAGGGATCCGGGGACGACCCCAACACGATCATCGTGGGATCGGCGAACTTCCCCGAATCCGAGACCGTCGCCAACATCTACACCGAGGTGCTTCGCGCCAACGGGTTCGACGTGAGCACGAAATTCAACATCGGCAGCCGTGAGGCGTACATTCCCGCCCTGAAGGACGGCTCGATCGACGTCATTCCCGATTACACGGGCAACCTCCTGCAGTACCTCGATCCGGATTCGACGGCCACCAGCGCCGCCGACGTGGACGCCGCGCTACCGGCCGCGCTGGGCTCCGAGCTGAAGATCACCACCCCGGCCCCGGCCGAGGACAAGGACGCCGTGGTCGTCACCAGGGAGACGGCGCAGCGCTGGAATCTGACCTCGATCGGGGATCTCGCGGCGCACTCGGCGGAGGTGAAATTCGGTGCTCCCGCCGAATTCCAGGAACGTCCCGGTGGCCTGCCCGGGCTGAAGGCCAAATACGGCCTCGACATCACACCCGACAATTTCGTCCCGATCGCCGACGGCGGTGGTCCGGCGACGGTCGGTGCCCTCGCGTCGGGACAGATCACGGCGGCGGACATCTTCACGACGTCCCCGGCGATCGCGCAGAACGGTTTCGTGGTGCTCGCGGACCCGCAGAACAATTTCGCGGCGCAGAACGTCGTGCCGGTCGTCCGCACCACCAAGTCCTCCGACAAGCTGACCCGGGCGCTCGACGCGCTGTCGGCGAAGCTGACCACCGAAGAGCTTGTCGCGCTCAACGATTCCGTGTCGGGCGACGCGAAAACCGAACCGGCCGCGGCCGCGAAGCAGTGGGTGACGGACCAGGGACTCGACAAGCCGGTCTCGTGAGGAGCCTGCGGTGATCACATTCTCGGGAGTCACCAAGCGGTACCCGGACGGCACGACGGCGGTCGACGGCCTCGACCTGGAGATCGACGCCGAATCGTTCACGGTCTTCGTCGGGCCGTCCGGCTGCGGCAAGACCACGTCGATGCGGATGATCAACCGGATGATCACCCCGACCGCGGGAACGATCACGGTCGACGGCCGCGACGTCGCCAGGACCGACGCGGTGAAGCTTCGTCTCGGCATCGGCTACGTCATCCAGAGCGCAGGACTGCTGCCGCACCGCACGGTGGTCGACAACGTCGCGACCGTCCCCGTGCTGCGCGGCGATTCCCGGCGCAACGCCCGCAAGGCCGCCTTGGCGGTGCTCGAACGGGTCGGGCTCGACCCGGCACTCGCGTCCCGCTATCCCGGCCAGCTGTCCGGGGGGCAGCAACAGCGTGTCGGGGTCGCGCGCGCGCTGGCCGCCGATCCGCCGATCCTGTTGATGGACGAGCCGTTCAGCGCGGTCGATCCCGTTGTCCGCGAAGATCTGCAGGCCGAGATGCAGCGCCTGCAGGCCGAGATGCGCAAGACCATCGTGTTCGTGACCCACGACATCGACGAGGCTGTCAAACTCGGTGACCGGGTGGCGGTATTCGGACCGGGTGGCCGGTTGCAGCAGTACGACGCACCCGACACGGTGCTGTCGGCGCCGGCCACCGACTTCGTCGCCTCGTTCGTGGGACGGGACCGTGGTTACCGGGGGTTGTCGTTCCGGAGCGCAGATCAGGTTCCACTGCACGCGATCCGGACCGCGACCGAGGAGGAGTTGCCCGGTCTGCGGCTCGAACAGGGCGAATGGGTGCTGGTGGTCACTGATTCGGGCCGGCCGCGGGGATGGATCGACGTCACCGGCGTCGAGGGAGCGCGGGCCGGTCGCCCGGTCTCCGAATGCACGGCCGCGGGCGGATCGCTGTTCACACCCGACTCGGACCTCCGGCAGGCCCTGGACGCGGCCATCTCGTCACCGTCCGGCATCGGGGTCGCGGTCGACGCCGACGGCGCGGTCTCGGGTGGCATCTTCGGCTCCGAGGTGATCGCGAAACTGGCTGAGCAGCGGGCGGCCGAAGATCGCGCGAGGGGTGAGCACCACTTCACCGCCCAACCGGCGACCCCGGACGGGCAGTGATCCGATGCGGTGGCTCATCGACAACTTCTCGGTCGTCGTCGACCTGACGAAGACCCATCTCTATCTCGCGCTGGTTCCGCTCCTCATCGGGTTGCTCATCGCCGTCCCGGTGGGAACCGCGATCCGGGGCGCGTCCTGGTTGCGGAAGATCACACTGATCGCGGCCGGAATCGCGTTCACGATTCCGTCGCTCGCACTGTTCGTGACGATCCCCTCCGTCGTCGGATTGCAGATCCTGGACCCGCTCAATGTGATGATCGCCCTGACGATCTACTCCACCGCCCTGCTGATCCGCGCCGTGCCCGAGGCACTCGATTCGGTTCCTGCCGATGTCGTCGATTCCGCCACTGCGATGGGCTTCACCCGCCTGAGGCGGTCCCTCACCGTCGAACTGCCCCTCGCTCTCCCTGTTCTCGTCGCGAACGTGCGCGTGGTGGCGGTGACCAACATTTCGCTGGTGTCGGTGGGTTCACTGATCGGGATCGGCGGTCTCGGCACCCTGTTCACGCAGGGGTACCAACGTGACTACCCGGACCAGATCCTTGCAGGGATCATCGCGATCGTCGTGCTGGCCCTCGCGTTCGACCTTCTACTGTTCGTGGTCGGCCGGGCGCTGACGCCGTGGACCCGACAGAAGAAGGTCCGGCGCACGCCGCTGGTCGCGGGGCAATCGACGGTCCCAGCCGCCGAGGAGGCGTCATGACCATCTTCGGCGGCGCGTGGGAGTACATAGTCGACCCGGCAAACTGGTCGGGCAGCACCGGAATCGGCGCCCGAATCCTCGAACACCTCTGGTACAGCTTCCTGGCGGTGGCGCTCTCCGCGGTCGTGGCGGTGCCCATCGGCCTGATCATCGGGCATCTACGCAAGGGCGACGTGGTGGTCGTCGGTCTCGTCAACGCGCTGCGCTCGCTGCCGACGCTGGGGTTGCTGACGTTCCTGGTGCTTCTGCTCGGGCTGGGTCTGATCCCGCCCATCCTGGCCCTGGTGATTCTCGGTATCCCGCCCGTGCTGGCCGGCACGTACGCGGGCGTCGCGAACGTCGACCGGACGGTCGTGGACGCCGCCCGCGCGATGGGGATGACCGAGTGGCAGGTGCTCACGCGCGTCGAAGCCCCGAACGCGTTGCCGCTCATGCTCGGCGGGCTGCGCAACGCCACCCTGCAGATCATCGCGACGGCAACGGTGGCCGCGTACGTCAATCTCGGCGGACTCGGCCGCTACATCTTCGACGGACTCGCCCTCCGGCAGTACGACCGGGTTCTCGTCGGCGCGCTTCTCGTGACGATTCTCGCGCTCGTCGTGGACGGGCTACTCGCCCTTGCGGTGTGGGCGTCCGTTCCGGGCACCGGCCGACTACGACGCAACCCCAGTGCCGAGCAGATCACCGACCGCGCTTGACGGCGAACACTTTTCGAACACTCCGTGAACGGCAAACACCCCGTACACGGAACCTTGGTGCGGGCTCCGGTCCGGGGTGATCGACGGATTCTCGCTAGCCGGTGACGCCTTCTGCGCGAGCAGCGGCGGCGACTGCCTCCGCGACAGCGGGGGCGACGCGAGGATCGAGCGGGCTGGGAACGATCTTGTCCACTGCCAGCTCGTCACCGACGACCGAGAGGATGGCCTCGGCGGCGGCAAGTTTCATGCCCTCGGTGATGCGGCGGGCCCCGGCGTCGAGGGCACCCTTGAATACTCCGGGGAAGGCGAGCACGTTGTTGATCTGGTTCGGGAAATCGCTGCGCCCGGTCGCGACGATCGCCGCGTGCTTGCGGGCGACCTCGGGGTGGATCTCCGGGTCCGGGTTCGACAGGGCGAACACGATGGAGTTCTCCGCCATCGTCGCGATGAGTTCCTCCGGGACGGTGCCCGCGGACACGCCGAGGAACACGTCCGCGCCGTCCAGGGCTTCGACGATGCCGCCGCGACGTCCGGCGGGGTTGGTGCGGGCGGCCAGATCGATCTTGACCGCGTTGAGGTCTTGGCGGTCGGCGGAGACGATGCCCTTCGAGTCCAGCACGGTCACGTCGGCGATGCCGGCGGCGAGCAGGATGTTCGCGCACGCGACCCCGGCGGCGCCGGCACCGGAGATCACCACCCGCAGCGAGGCGAGGTCGCGGTCCTGGACCGTGGCCGCACCCTTGAGCGCGGCGAGGACGACGATGGCGGTGCCGTGCTGGTCGTCGTGCATGACCGGGCAGTCCAGGGCTTCGATGACGCGTTGTTCGATCTCGAAGCAGCGGGGTGCGGAGATGTCTTCGAGGTTGACGGCGCCGAAGCTGGGGCGCAGCCGGATCAGGGTCTCGACGATCTCGTCGGGGTCCTTGGTGTCGAGGACCAGGGGGATGGAGTTCAGGCCGGCGAAGTTCTTGAACAGCGCGGACTTGCCCTCCATCACGGGAAGGGAGGCGCGGGGGCCGATGTCGCCGAGACCGAGGACCGCGGACCCGTCCGAGACGACGACCACGAGGCGGTTGGTCCAGGTGTACCGGTCGGCGAGGGTCTCGTCGGCATGGATGGCGCGGGAGACCTGCGCGACACCCGGGGTGTAGGCGATGGACAGGGCGCGCTGCGAATCGAGAGCGGTGGTGGTCTCTACGGAGAGCTTCCCCCCGATGTGGCCGGCGAAGATCTCTTCGTCGGTCAGCTCGACCTTCTGCGGTGTGGTGGGTTCGGACACAATGGACACGATGACACTCCTGCTAAGTCCAGGCTCACTCGGGGCCGGGTTACTGAGAAGTAACCGTGAGGATCGGCGCTGATCCTCACAGTTGCTCCACGAACGACAACTGAGGGTGAAGCTTCCGGGGTGCGCGATCACAATGGCCGCAGAACGTCCGAAGCGTCATGGCACGGGCGGGTGAGCCCTGGCAACACTGCCATAAACCCCCGCCGAAGGGCGGTGGCGCCGACGTCGGAGTGGTGCTAAGTCTGGCACGAGGATCGATGCACAATCAAATTGTGGCGACAGTCAGATGTCTCACGTTTTCTGCCCTCTACCTGTGAGAACAAGTTACTGACGGGTCACTGTGAGAGCCGGTTTCAGATAACGCGGCGCACGTCCGTCAGCCCCACCACTGTGTGGACAGCAGCAGGGTCGCAGCCGCGAGGACGGCCACCGACGCAACGACCGCGACGACACCCTCCCTGCGGTCCGCGATCCGCTGCGCGACGATCACGAACACGGACGCGACGACGTGCGCGCTGATGGACACGGTTCCCGGGCCGGGGAATCCTCGGCCGCCGCCCACGTAGGCCGAGCCGATCACGACGAGGCACAGGATCACCACGCCGGCGGCGACGGCCCCGCTGAGGGCGCGCAACGCCCGGACGACGAGCGGACTGCGTCGCGGTTCGGTGGCCGTCACCGTCCTCGGCACGGCGACGGTGTAGGGGTCGTACCGTTCGAACTCGTGAGTGTTCATGCCGAGACCACCTGTACCCCGGATGCTTTCGACACGAGCGTGTCGAACTCGTCGGAATCGGTCGCGAACTCTCCGAGCCGGATCGCCTTGTTCGTCCCGTGATAATCGGAGGAACCTGTGACGACCAGGCCGAGTCCGTCGGCCAGTTCCTGTAGTACTCGTGCGTCGTCTGCCGAGTGGTCGGGGTGGTCCACCTCGAGTCCGTGCAGGCCGGCGCCGGCCAGGTCCTGGACGTGATCGAGCGACAACAGCCGCCCCCGCGTCCGTGCCCGTCCGTGGGCGAGGACGCTCACCCCCCCGGCCTCCGCCACCAACCTCACCGCGTCGTCGAGCGGCGTGTCCGACTTGTCGACGAAGTACCGGCCGCGCGGGGCCAGCAGGTCCACGAACGCCTCACCCACGCTGCTCACGACACCTGCACGCATCAGGGCCCGCGCCAGATGCGGGCGTCCCGCCGCAGGTCCCGCTTCCGCGAGCACCTCGTCGGCGTCGATGGGGAGGCCGTCCTCCATCATGAGTTCGGCCATCGCGCGGATCCGCACCATCCGCTCGTTCCTCAGCCGCTCCCGTTCGCGGGCGAACGCGGCGTGCGCGGGGTCGAAGAGGTAGGCGAGGAGGTGCACCGCGACCGGTCTGCCGTCCTCACCCCGCCCCTCGCACGACATTTCCATGCCCCGCACCAGCGTCAGGCCCGCAGGTAGGGCGGCGACCGCCTCGGCCCACCCCGCAGTGGTGTCGTGGTCCGTGATCGCCACGATGTCGAGTCCCGCTGCCCCCGCGGCGCGCACCAGTTCCGCCGGGCTGTCGGTTCCGTCGGAGGCCGTCGAGTGGGTGTGGAGATCGATGAGCACCCAACCAGTCTGTCAGGTGCGGCGGCACAGGTCCCGAGTGCGCGGCCCCGGAGCCTCGCGTGTCGTCCGACGCCGCCGGCCCGGAGTGGGTGCTGACGTACGATTCACCAGCAGCGTTTCCGACTCGGCAGCGTTCCGACTCGAAGGTGAAGGGAGGGCCCCGGTGCCGTCTGTGCCCTCACTCCCCAAGCGCGGCAGCGACAAGGACCAGCGCAGCGGCAAGGAGGCCGGCCCCAAGATCCGGATCCCGACCGCGCGCGCCATCGTGGACTGCGGCGTGTACGTCGACGGCAGACGACTTCCCGGCAAGTTCACGCACCAGGCCGCGCTCGCCGAGGTCCGCCGGAGGGGTGAAGGGTTCGTGTGGGTCGGACTGCTCGCCCCCGACGAGGGGCAGATGGAGAGCGTGGCCGAGACGTTCGGCCTGCACGAGCTGATGGTCGAGGACGCCGTCCACGCTCATCAGCGCCCCAAGCTCGAACGCTACGACGATGTGGTGTTCCTGGTACTGCGGACGGTCAACTACGTTCCCCACGAGTCGGTGGCCACCGCCAGCGAGATCGTCGAGACTGGCGAGGTCATGGTGTTCGTCGGCGCCGACTACGTCATCACCGTGCGCCACGGCGACCATTCCCCGCTCGCGAACGTCCGTCGTGCGCTCGAGCAGAATCAGGAGCGACTCGCCCTGGGCCCGTACGCGGTGCTGCACGCGGTCGCCGACCACGTGGTGGACACCTACCTCGAGGTCACCCAGGCCATCGAGGAAGACGTGGACAGCATGGAGGAGGCGGTGTTCAGCCCGCGCAGCAGCGTCGCCGTCGAGCACATCTACCTCCTCAAGCGCGAGATCGTCGAACTCCGGAGGTCGGTGAACCCGCTGGCCAATCCGCTACTGAGATTGACGCAGTCGCCGGGCAACCCGGTGCCGAAGGAGATCCGCCGGTATTTCCGCGACGTGCTGGACCACCACACGACCGTGGCCGAGCGGATCGCCGAATACGACGAGGTCCTGAGCTCACTCGTCGATGCCGCCCTCGCCAAGATCGCGGTGCAGCAGAACACCGACATGCGCAAGATTTCGGCCTGGGTCGCGATCGCCGCCGTGCCGACGATGATCGCGGGCATCTACGGCATGAATTTCGACAACATGCCCGAATTACATTGGCAACTGGGCTATCACAGCGTGCTGGTCGTGATCGCGGCGATCACGGTGGGCCTGTTCGTCACGTTCCGACGCAATCACTGGCTCTAGAGAGTGGCGGCGCCGCGGTTCGGATCGCGGACGTCGATACCTGCCTCCGCCCAGGCGTCGCGGAGCGCGCCGGCGCCGCGCAGTCGCACCCACGCCGCCTCGGTGCCCGTGAGCGGCACGACCGCGAGAAACTGCACGGCCTCCGCCGGTTCGGGCAGCGGAAGGTCGGGGACGGTCGACGCGCCGAGCAGCACGGCGGTGAACGGTGCGTCCTTCCACAGCGGCTCCCCCAGGTCGAGCAGGGCGTCCTCGACGAGCACCACACCTTCGACGGATGGCGCGGCCGCGAGCACTGCAAGGGTGCGCGCCACCCCGGACGCCACCCCGGTCCCGCCGCGCAGCGTGAGGATCAGTTCGGCGCGCGGTCCGCGGAGCGGGTCGGCCACCAACTCGCCGGGGTCGCCCATCGGGTGCCGGGAACAACCCAGGGTCGCGTACCGAACGAGTTCTTCGTCGTCAGGATCGAATCGCAGGACATCGAGGGGCTCGACACCCAGGAACGTCACCGACGCCGCGGTCGGCTCCGGGCCCCCGAACTGCTCCCGCAGGTGCGCGCGAACAGAGGCCACAACGCTGTCAGTCACTCCGCCATCAAACCACCGAACCCGCTCACCCGTCCTCCAGCCTCTCGAGCCGGTAGCGTCGGAGCATGGTCTCGGTACTCGCAGTGTCCGACGAGACGATCGAGTCGCTGTGGAGTTCGCAGGTGCGCGCCATGGACGTCGATCTGATTCTCGGCGCGGGCGATCTCCCGTTCGACTACCTGGAGTACCTGATCGACGCACTCGACGCTCCGTGCGTGTTCGTGCCGGGCAACCACGACGCCGATCTGTCCGGCTACTCCGCGGGGCGCGTCGGGTGGATGCGGGCGGGCCTGCCCTCGGCGTGGCCGGGGCCGTGCGGCGCGGTCAATGCGGACGGCCGGATCGTGCGGATTGCTGGACTGCGCATCGCCGGTCTGGGTGGATCGATCCGCTACAACGACGGCCCCAATCAATGGACCGAACGGCAACAGCGGCGACGGGCCCGCAACCTCGCACTGACGAGTGCGTGGCACGCGCGCCGCTCTGGCGTGTCCGGCGTCGACGTTCTGCTCACGCACAGCCCTCCGCGGGGTGTCGGAGACCAGGAGGATCCGCCGCACCGGGGCTTCGAATGCTTCGAGAACCTGGCGGGCAGGTTGCAGGCGCGCGTCATGATCCACGGGCACGTCCACCCGTACGGGCGGGCCGCCGAGGACCGCACGCTGGGCGCGACGACGGTGATCAACACCGTCGGCTTCACCTTGATGGAACTGGCCCCAGGGGCCGATCCCACAATCGTGAGGCGCCGGCATGGCACGTGACACCGGGTTCCCCGCCGCCGACGCGGAAAACGACTTCACCCGCCAGCGTCGTCGCGCCGAATTGTCGCGGCTGGTCAACTGGCTGCGCCGGGAACCGGACGACGTCAACGAGATCCTGCCGTTCGACGAGGTGGTCGCTGCTGTCGGCCGGGTCGGTGAGCGGTCGCTCGGACTGCAGGTGATCCCGGTCAACTCCATCGTCGGCAGCGTCGACCGCACCCGCGATTTCGACCGGTTCTTCCGGCCCACCTCCACCCGGGTGCGGGAACGCTGGCAACGGCTCGCCGCTGCACAGCGCCGGGGCGAATCGGTGCCGCCGATCCAGGTGTACCGGATCGGGTCGATGCACTTCGTCAGCGACGGCCACCATCGCGTCTCGATCGCGTACGCGATGCACTGGAACACGATCGACGCCTACGTCACAGAGATCCAGACCAAGATTTCACCCGATGGGATCGCGCAGCGCGGCGACCTGGTCATCAAAGACCACCGCCGCCTGTTCCTCACCCGGGTGCCGTTGAGCGGCCCCCAGCGGGCAGCCGTCGTCGTCACCGATCCGTGGGAGTACGCGGAGATCGGTCAGAGCGTCGAGGCCTGGGGATTCCGGCTCATGCAGGAGGTGGGCGAGTTCCTCGGCCGCGAGACCGTGGCGCGGCGCTGGTTCGGCGAGGAGTTCCTGCCGGTGGTCCGGATGCTGCGGGCCGCGGAGATGCTGCCCGACCACACCGACGCCGAGGCCTACCTGTGGGTGGCACGGGAGCGGTACCGCCTCGTCCGCAGGCATGTCTGGAACGACGAGATCATTGCCGAGCTCAGTCAGCGCGCGCCCCGCAGGCACCGGCCCGCTAATCCGTGAATCGCACGACGCGCTCCGCTACGCCGGGGTGCGCGAACTTCAGCAGCCGCCGGCCCTCGGCCTCGATCGCGGTGCGGTGTGTCTTCGCGATGGTCACCAAGGGCTCCACTTCCAGTGTCACCCGGGACTTCTCGACCACGGTGGCGGTGAATGCCGCGACCCTGCCGTTCACGAGGACCGCCGGTTTGATGATGCCGTTCTGCGTGAAGATCTTCCTGCGCAGCTCGTCGTCGAGGAGTCGGCCGCGGTCGGCGTGGGAAAGCAGCACGTTGTCGAACGGCGCGAGGATACGGACGGGCGCCGGGGTTCCCGGATCGGGTCGCGGCGCGTCCGGGAGGTCGAAGAGCTCCCGCCCCGACTCTCCCGCGAACACCCGGAGCCGGGGCCGCAGCCGGTCCAGGACCTCGCCGAGCCGGGTGAGCCCCGACCACGCCTGGGCGTCCAGCGCGCTCGCGGGACCGAATGCGGCGAGGTAGCGCAGCAGCATCCTGTCGATGGACGGCGCGGCGGCCAGTGGGCGGCCCACCCACGACTCCAGCGTCGACAGTGCCGGTTGCCCCGATCTGCCCCAGAGGCCGCGCGGCGGGACCTGGACCATCGGGACCAGTCCCCGCACCCCGTGGGCGAGCGCTGCCCCGTCGCTGCCGGGGAACCGCTGCTCGAGCAGCGGCCGCAGCTGCAACTGGGTGCGGGGTTCGTCGCGCACCAGTTCGCGTCCGGCGGTGGCGAGTGCGTCGAGGTCGACGCCGTGCAGACCCGCGCGGTGTTGCGGGTTGGTGTGGAGGTCCCGGTCGAGCAGCGGCTGCGCCAGGGGACGGAAGGCGAGGGCGTCCGCCGCGGACAGCGCGAAGACCGTCCCACGCATCGCGACGATCCGCACCACCGCGCGATTCTCGATGAGGTCCGACAACGACTCGGCACGGAACCGCGTCAACCGCGCCCACAGCGCGAAGTACGGCGGTGCGGGCGCCTGCGCCTGCAGACCGCAGAGGTGCTCGATCATGTCGAACGCGGACAGGTCCGAACGGCTCAGCAGTGATTGCCGAGCCAGTGTCGCCCGGCCCAGCGCTCGATTCGACATCCGTTCGGACCCCACCGTGAACCCCCTCGTTAGTTAGCCCCAGTACCGTGTTTACCTACGCCCACGCACACATCACCACAGGAGGACCCCATGGCCGCCGGATCGACCACCGCAGCCCGGGCTCTCCTGCCCGTCATGTGCTTCGTCGTGATGATTGTCGCCGTTCTGCAGACGCTGGTGGTACCGATCGTCGGAACCATCGGCGCGCAACTCGACGTCGGTCCGACGGCCGTCGGCTGGCTCCTCACTGCCAATCTCCTCGCCGCCGCCACCGCGACCCCGGTCCTCGGACGGCTCGCCGACCTCCGCGGCAAACGGCCCGTCCTGCTCGGCGTGCTCGTGGTCGTACTGCTCGGCTCACTCATCGGTGCGGTGTCGACGTCGGTGGGGGTGCTGATCTTCGCCCGCGTGCTCCAGGGCGTGTCGTTCGCGCTGTTCCCCATCGGTATCGCGGTCCTGCGCGACGAACTTCCCGCGGAGAAGCTGACCGGCGCCATGGGAATCTTCTCCGGCACACTCGGTTTCGGCGGGTGTTTCGGCATCGTCCTCACCGGGGTGCTGGTCTCCGACGGCGCCGACTTCCACCGCGTCTTCTGGCTCGCGTCGGCCATCACCGCCGCCGGACTCGTCCTCGCCTGGATCGCCATCCCCCGCCGGCCGCGCGGCGGTGCGGGTTCCATCGACTGGATCGGTGCGGCCGCTCTCGCCGCCGGCCTGGTCCTCGTCCTGCTGCCGCTCGCCGAGGGCGGCACCTGGGGATGGGCGTCCCCCGTCACCATCGCCAGCGGAGTGGCCGGCATCCTCGTCCTCGCGGGCTGGTTCCTCTACGAACGCCGGACCACCGATCCGCTCGTCGCACCCCGGCTGCTCACCGACCCACCGGTCCTCGTCACCCATCTGTCCGCGCTCGTGGTCGGCATGTCGATGTTCGTGATGTTCCTGGGCAGCTCCTACTTCGTCCAGACCCCGAGCGCGGTCGCCGGGTACGGCTTCGGAGCCACCGTCCTCGAGGCGAGCACGGTGTACCTGCTGCCGGGCGCGATCAGTGGCGTCATCGCCTCGATCCTGAGCGGAAAGCTGATCCACCGCTTCGGCTCCCGCGCCGTCCTGATCGCGGCGAGCGTCGTCGGCGTCAGCGGGTTCCTCGTGTTCATCCTGGCCCACGACCGCACGTGGGAAGTGGTGGCGGCCATCCTCCTGATCAACACGTACATCAGCCTCGCGTACGCGTCCCTTCCGTCGCTACTGGTGGCCGAGGTCCGGCAGGACGAGACCGGCGTCGCGAACAGCATCAACTCGATCGCCCGGTCCGTGGGCAGCTCGTTCGCCAGCGCCCTGCTCGCGACCCTGCTCGCCGGCATCACCATTCCCGGGACCGGTGTCCCGACCGAATCGGCCTACGTGATCGCGTTCGTCGTCGGCGCGACCGCGGCGGCCCTCGCCGGGCTGCTGCCGTTCTTCGGGATCACCCGCACCACCCGCACCCCGTCCGACGACGAGGAGAACGAGGTCCACGCCACCGCGCTGGCCGCCGAGTGGGGCACCGTCGGCGGTCTCGGCGGCGCGAATACGAGCCGCACGGGTGAGCGCCACACCCCCGTCACCGGGTGAGATTCGCTCCCGAGTTCTGATCGAACAGGGCAATCTTCGACCGGTCGAACCACAGTTCCAGCGGACTGCCGTGCGCCGCGGACGATTCCGCCGACAACCGGGCCACCAGCTGCCCGCCGCCCGCGACCGCGGTACCGGAATCGGCGGCGAGTTCCTCGAGTTCCCGGGAGTTCACCTGCGGGCCTTCGGCCGTGAAGTAGGCGTACTTGTCCGACCCCATCGACTCGAGGACCTCGATGTTGGCCGTGAACGTGGCACCGGCGTCCCGCTGCGCCGCGTCGACGAGCGCCACGTCCTCGAAATGCTCGGGGCGGATACCGACCACCACGTCCTTCGCCGAATTCGACGCTCCGATCCGGCCGAGCGTCTCCGCGGGCAGCGTGAACTCGCCGAGCGGGGTCGACACCCCGTCGGCCGTCAGCTGTCCCGGGAAGAAGTTCATCGACGGTGACCCGATGAAACCCGCGACGAACAGGTTGTTCGGGTGGTCGTACAGTTCCTGCGGCGCGCCGATCTGCTGCACCACCCCGCCGCGCAGCACCACCACCCGGTCGCCGAGGGTCATCGCCTCCGTCTGGTCGTGGGTGACGTACACCGTGGTGGTGCCGAGTCGCTGTTGCAGCCGGGCGATCTCGGTGCGCATCTGGACGCGGAGCTTGGCGTCGAGATTCGACAGCGGCTCGTCCATCAGGAACGCCTTGGGGCTGCGGACGATCGCCCGGCCCATCGCGACCCGTTGCCGCTGCCCGCCGGACAGGTTGGCCGGTTTGCGGTCGAGGTGCTGGGTGAGATCGAGGATCTTCGCGGCGTCGTCGACCTTCGCCGCGATGTCCGACTTCGACATCTTCGCCAACGTCAGCGGGAACGCGATGTTCTGCCGCACCGTCATGTGCGGGTACAGGGCGTACGACTGGAACACCATCGCGATGTCGCGGTCCTTCGGCGCCTTCTCGTTGACCCGCTCCCCCGCGATCCGCAGTTCCCCGGACGAGATGTCCTCCAGCCCGGCGATCATGTTGAGAGTGGTCGACTTTCCGCAACCGGACGGTCCGACCAGAATGATGAACTCACCGTCGGCGATCGTGATGTCGACGTCGCTCACCGCCTTGGCGCCGTCCGGGTACAGCTTCGTCACCTTGTCGAGCACGATTTCGGCCACAGGATTATCCCTTCACTGCGCCGGAGGTCAGGCCGGCCACGATGCGTCGTTGGAAGAACAGCACGAAGATGATGATCGGGATCGTGATCACCATCGCGGCCGCGGCGATCGACCCCGTCGGCTCCTCGAACTGGGAGGCGCCGGTGAAGTTCGCGATCGCCGCAGGCGCGGTGATGGAGCGTTCCGTCGACGTCAGCGAGATCGCGAACAGCAGATCGTTCCAGCAGAAGATGAAGACCAGGATCGCCGCGGTGACGATGCCCGGCGCCGCCAGCGGTGCCACGACCTTCCGGAACGCCTGCGCCGGGGTCGCTCCGTCCATCTTGGCCGCCTTCTCCAATTCCCAGGGGATCTCCTTGAAGAAGGCGGACAGCGTGTAGATGGCGAGCGGGAGCGCGAACGTGATGTACGGCAGGATCAGACCCGCCCAGGTGTCGAACAGCCCGAGCCTGCGTTCGATGTCGAACAAGGGGCTCACGAGGGAGATCTGGGGGAACATCGCGATCAGCAGCGCCACCCCGACCAGCAGTTTCTTGCCGGGAAAGTCCAGCCGGGCAATGGCGTAGGCGGCCATGGTGCCGATGACGACGGCGATTACCGTGGAGATGAGGCCGATGCCGATGGAGTTGATCAGCGCACTGGTGAACGCGTTGGTCTGGAAGATTCCGCGGTAGTTGTCGAGTGTCCACTTCTGTGGAATGAACTTGCCGTCCTTGATCGTTCCCGCGGGTTTGAACGACAGGCTGGCGATCCACAACACCGGGATCAGCGCGTACAGCAGGACCAGCAGGTTGACCACGGACCAGCTGATCTTGCGGCGAGGGGTGTCGACGACGGCCATGGTTATCGGTTTCCTTCCGTGTCGGACCCGGGAGCCGACGCGCCGAAGAGCTTGATGAACACGAATGCGAGGAGCGCGACGCACAGGAAGATGAGGACGCTGATCGCCGATCCGATGCCGAGGTTGAACGCCTTGAACAGGTTGTCGTAACCGAGGATCGACAGCGAACCGGTGTCGTTGGCGCCCTTGGTGAGGACGTAGATGTTGTCGAAGATGCGGAACGCGTCGAGCGTGCGGAAGAGCAACGCCACCAGGATCGCGGGTTTCATGAGCGGCAGGATGATCCGTACCAGCCGCGTCCACGCCCCGGCGCCGTCGACCTGCGCGGCCTTGAGGAGGTCGTCGGGAACGAGGGCCAGCCCGGCGAGCAGCAGCAGCGCCATGAACGGGGTGGTCTTCCACACCTCGGCGAGCACGATGATCGCGAGCGACGGAATCTGCTGAGTCAGCGGTGCGCTGCCGTCGGGCAGGAGGTTCGCGAGATAGCCGGTACCGGGCGTCCACGCGTAGTACCAGCTGTACGCTGCCGCGACCGTGACGATGCCGTAGGGGATGAGCACCACCGTCCGCACCAGGCCCTTCCCGACCAGCGTCCGGTGCATCACGAGCGCCAGGATCAGGCCCAGGACGAACTCGATCACCACCGAGACGACGGTGATGCTCACCGTCACCACGAACGCCTGCCACCAGTACCCGTCCGTCAGCACCGACACGTAGTTGGCGAGGCCGACGAACTTGCGTTCGTCGGGGAACCGGAGGTCGTAGCGCTGCAGACTCAGCCACACCGCATACACGACGGGATAGGCCGTCACCGCGATCATGAGGATCGCGGCAGGAGCCACCAGCCACAGTCCCAGGCGGCGCTCGGCCCTCTTGCCCTCCGAAAGCTGGCTCTTCGACGCGGCTTTCGGCTCCTCGGCGCGGTCCGCCTGCACGGTTTCGGTCGTCACGGGATCAGCCCTTCCGAGTTGACCGCCTTGCGGACCTGTTCGGCGAGTTCGTCGACGGTGCGCGGCGGATCGATGTCACCGACCGGATTCAACGTGGCGGTGATCAGGGTCGAAATGCTCTGGTACGCCGGAGATACCGGCCGCACGGACGCGGTGTCGAGGCCGTCCCGCACCTCACGCCACGCGGGGTACGCCTCCTGGAACGCCGGGTCGTCGTACAGGCTCGCCAACGTGGGTGGCACACCACCGTTGACGGCGTTGTTGCGCTGGTTCTCCTCGTTCCGCAGGCACTGCACCGCTTCGAACGCCAGGTCGGGATGCCGGCTCGTCTTCGCGACCGCGACGTTGAAGCCGCCGATCGTCACCTCGGCAGGCCGGCCGGGGATCACCGACGGGTACGGCGCGGGCAGGAAGTTCTGCTGACCGTCGACGGTGAGCACCGTGTTGCCCGTATTCTCCGACGTCGGGTTGCCCTTGTCGTCGATGAACGGGAGGTCGCCCTTCTCCGCGTTCTCGATCATGCCCGGCAGCACGAACGGCCAATTGACCTCGAACGCAGACTTTCCGCTCTCCATACCCAGCCGGGACGACGCCTCGTCGCCCTGGGAAACCGACGGGTCGGCACCCTTCGCGGTCGCGACCCGCTTCATGACCTCGAGCGCCGTCACGGCTGCATCGCCGTCCGCCACGGTCACGGTGGTCCCGTCGTCGGCGACGACGGACCCGCCGGCACTCGCGAGCAGCGTGTTGAACCACACCATCAGGCCCTCGTACTGCTTGCCCTGCACCCCGATCCAGCTGGGCCGCCCCTCCCCGGCCAGGCCCTCCGCGATGTCGATCATCTGATCCCACGTCTGCGGCGGCTGCCCGTCCGGCATCAGGTCCTTGCGATACCAGAGCAACTGGGTGTTGGTGTTCAGCGGCGCGGCGTACAGCTGGTCCTGCCACTTGGCCGATTCGAGCGGGCCTTCCAGCGTGCCCTCGCTGACCTCCGCCGCGACGTCGGGTGGGAGCGGCAACGCCCAGCCCGCCTCGGCGAACTCGGCGGTCCACACGACGTCGAGCGTCATGATGTCGAGCGAGGAGTCGTTTCCGGTGAGACGACGGGCCAGCTGGAGGCGTTGATCGTCCGCACCCTTCGGCAGCGTGCGCTGCTCCACGGTGTACCGGCCCCCGGCCGCGGCCGTGCAGTTGGCTGCGGCCTCCGCGTACTGTTCGGCGCCGTCGGCCGCGGTGTAGAAGCTGAGGACGATGCCGTCGTCGGACGACCCGCACGCAGCCAGCAGGGGAACGGTGAGGACCGTGGCCGCACCGATCAGTCCCCACTTCAGCGAGCGTCCGGGCTTGGTGCGATGCAGCACAGCCGCCTCCTCGAGCGGCCCCTCACGGATCCAGTCGCGGTACGGCTGGGCACGCGGGCCCGCACATTGGTTCCTGCCGGAACGCGCACTCCACCGACAGGTCACGGTTTCGGCGAGAGCCGGGGCCCTCGCATTGCGCCGTAAACCTATCCGACATCGTCGGCGAACTGGGTGAAATCGCCGCGAACGTCGCGAATAGGACGCAATCCGTGATCCGACCGCGACCCCGCAGGCCGCCGCGGGCGACGGTCAGAGCGCCAGTTTGGCCAGCATGTCCCGGGCGGTCTCCGCCGACTTCGGCTCGCACAGCACGTCGTACCGGCCTGCGACCAGTTGCATCGTGGACGCGAAGTCCCGGGTACCCCGCGTCGCCGCGTACGGGATGGTCGTGGAGATCAGCCCGAAGATGATGCCGCCGACGATGCCGACCACGAGCGGTGCCAGGAAACCGCCCGTGACGATGCCCAGCAGCAGACCGAAGAACACACCGAGCCATGCGCCCGAAACAATGCCTCCGCCAATTACTTTCGCCCAGGTGAGGCGGCCCAGCACCCGCTCGACCTGCATGAGGTTGACGCCGACGATGGTGACGTCCTCCACCGAAAATTCCTGATCGGAGAGGTAATCGACGGCGCGCTGCGCCTCCGCGTACGTGGGGTACGAACCGATGGGCCAGCCCGTGGGGGGTTCCGGCAGAGCCCCACGCCGCGCCCCGTTGGACTGTCCGAGTGGATTCGTCATCGTCAGCTGGTCTCCTCGTGTGGTTCTCTCAGGATCGGTCCTGTGACAACCATTCTGCCTGCTGAAGCTATCCCCCGTCAGGTCGTGCGAACTCGGTGGTCCGTTTCATGCCCGCCGCGCGCCCCTTGGCGGAGATCACGAGCGCCATCTTGCGGCTCGCCTCGTCGATCATCTCGTCGCCGAGCATCACGGCGCCGCGCCCCCCGCCCGCCGCGGACGTGTGGAACTCGTAGGCGTCGAGGATCAGTTCGGCCCGGTCGTAGTCGTCCTGGCGGGGACTGAAGACGTCGTTGGCCGCCTCGATCTGGGTGGGATGGAGAACCCACTTGCCGTCGAAGCCGAGCGCGGCCGTGCGCTGCGCCGACCGCCGGAACGCTTCCACGTCGCGGATCTGGAGGTAGGGGCCGTCGATGGCCTGGAGCCCGTGCGCGCGGGCGGCCATGAGAATGGTCATCAGGATGTGGTGATACGCGTCCCCGCGGTCGTAGCCGTCCGGCTGCTCCCCGACGACGAGGGTACGCATGTTGATGCTCGCCATGAAGTCGGCGGGACCGAACACCAGCGTCTGCACGCGCGGGCTGGCCGTCGCGATCGCGTCGATGTTGGTGAGCCCGATCGCATTCTCGATCTGCGGTTCGATGCCGATCCGCCCGACCTCGAGCCCGTTGGCCTTCTCCACCTGCGTGAGCAACAGGTCGAGTGCCTGAACGTGGCTGGCGTCCGGCACTTTCGGCAGCAGGATCGCGTCGAGGTGGGCGCCGGCCCGCCCCACGACCTCGGCGACGTCGGCGTACGTCCACTCGGTGGTCCAGTCGTTGACCCGCACCACCTTGATCTGGTCTCCCCACCCGTCCTCGGCCAGGGCCTCGGCGATGGTGCCCCGCGCCTCCTGTTTGGCGAGCGGCGCCACCGCGTCCTCCAGGTCGAGGAAGATCTCGTCCGCGGGCAGCCCCTTCGCCTTGTCGATCATCTTGCGGCTGCTGCCCGGAACGGCGAGCACCGATCGCCGTGGCCTGTAGACGGAACTCATGACGGACGGTCCTCCACTTTCGCAGTGTTCGATTCCCTGTATTTCTGTACAAGGATCTAGCCTGGCAATCATGGCAGCTGCGAACAAGGTTTTTGCAGCCAGGCTGGCCGGCCTGGTGGTGCTCGGGCCGGACGGGGAGTCGATCGGACGTGTCCGGGACGTGGTGATCACCGCCCGCGTCGGCAGGCAGCAGCCGCGCGTCCTCGGGCTGGTCATCGAATTGTTCACGCGCAAACGCATCTTCGTCCCGATGCTCCGTGTCACCGCCATCGAACCCAGCTCGGTGACGCTCACGACGGGCAACGTCAGTCTGCGCCGATTCCAGCAGCGGCCCGGCGAGGTGCTCGCCCTCGCCCAGGTGGCGGATTCCCACGTGCGCGTGGACGACCCGGAACTCGAGGAGTTGTGGGACGCGGACATCATCGTCGTCGATCTCGGCATCGAGCAGACCCGCACCCGGGACTGGGTGGTGTCGAAGGTCGCGGTGCGCGGGCACCGCGGCCGGCTCGGCAGGCGCGCCGCCATGCACGTCGTCGAGTGGCAGCACGTCCAGGGCCTCACGCAGACCGACCTGGCGATGCCCGGGCAGGGCGTGTCGGCGCTGCTCACCCAGTTCGAGGGGATGCGCGCCGCCGACGTCGCGAACGCGATGCGGCTCCTGCCGGAGAAGCGCCGCCACGAACTCGCCCTCGCGCTCGACGACGAACGCCTCGCCGACGTCGTCCAGGAACTGCCGTCCGACGACCAGACGGATCTGCTCATGCACCTCGAGGTCGAGCGGGCCGCCGACGTCCTCGAGGCCATGGACCCGGACGACGCCGCCGACCTCCTCGGCGAGCTTCCCGAGACCGAGGCCGAATCGCTGCTGCAGTTGATGGACCCGCAGGACTCCGAACCGGTCCGCCGCCTCCTCGAGCACTCCCCCGACACCGCGGGCGGTCTGATGACTCCGGAGCCGGTGGTCCTCACGGCGTCGACGACGGTGGCGGAGGCCCTGGCCCGCGCCCGGATCTCCGACGTCACCCCCGCCCTCGCGAGCATGGTGTTCGTCGTCCGCCCGCCGACCGCGACACCGACCGGCCGCTATCTCGGCTGCGTCCACCTGCAGAAACTGCTGCGCGAGCCGCCCGCCAGCCTGGTCGGCGGGCTGCTCGACACCGACATGCCGCGGCTGGCGCCCGAGGACTCCCTGACGTCCGTCACCCGCTATTTCGCCACCTACAACCTGGTGTGCGGGCCGGTGGTCGACGCCGAGGACCATCTGATCGGAGCGGTCACTGTCGACGACGTCCTGGACCACCTGCTCCCCGAGGACTGGCGCGAAGAGGAGATCGACGGATGAGCGAGAAGGCACCCAGCGCAGCCGCCCGGAGCCTGTCCGATCGACAGCGCCTCGACACCCCGCGCGGCACCCGGCGCTTCCGGGTCACGTACGACGTGGAGGCCGTCGGGCGGGCCAGCGAGAACTTCGCCCGATTCCTCGGCACCGGCCGCTACCTGATGATCCAGACGGTGATCGTGATCGTCTGGATCGTCATCAACGTCTTCGCCGTCCGGCTGCAGTGGGATCCGTACCCGTTCATCCTCCTCAACCTGGCGTTCTCCACCCAGGCGGCGTACGCGGCGCCGCTCATCCTGCTGGCGCAGAACCGCCAGGAGAATCGCGACCGCGTGTCGCTCGAGGAGGACCGTTCGCGCGCCGAGCAGACGAAGGCGGACACCGAGTTCCTCGCCCGGGAACTGGCGGCTCTGCGCATCGCGATCGGCGAGGTCGCCACCCGCGACTACCTGCGGCGCGAGCTCGACGAGATCAAGACCCTGCTGGCCGACGAGGACGACACCCGGCCCCGACGGAAATGAGCGCCGGCGAATCCCCGCAAACTCCGGCAACGCCGATCACGTATATGTAACGTCAGTCACATCTTCTCGGATGTATGCGGTGTGCCGAAGCGAAGAGCACCGCAGGGGGTGATCGAGTGCGGATACGTGGACTGTTGACGGTGACTGCCCTGACGGTGGGCGCCGTCGCCACCCTCGGCTCCTCCACCGGCGGTCCTGCGGTCAGTGATGCGGCGGTGAGCACCACCGCACTCAGCCCCACCGCCGGGACGTCGACTCTCGCGGGCACCGTCCCGCAGGCCGCCTATCTTCCGCCGTCCGGCCTCGTCGCACCGACGCCTCGGGTCGCGCGCTCACAGCGGGCAGCGCCTCCGCCGCCGGTGCCACTGCCCGTTCCTACCGTGACAAATCCCACATCTCCGACGTCGCCGTCCGGCACCGGACTCATCGCCGCACCGGTGGTCCTCAGCGCCCTGGGAATCCCGGAGATCGTGCTCAACGCATACCGCTCGGCGGAACTCGAGATGATGGCGGAGGCCCCGCAATGCGGCCTTCCGTGGCATCTGCTCGCCGGTATCGGCCGCATCGAATCGGGTCACGCCGGCGGCGGCCGCACCGACTCGGTGGGCACCACCCTGACCCCCATCCTGGGACCGGTTCTCGACGGACGGCTGGCGGGCAACGAGATCATCCGCGACACCGACCGCGGCGCCACCGACGGCGACCCCGCGCACGACCGCGCCGTCGGCCCGATGCAGTTCATTCCGTCCACGTGGGCCAAGTACGCGTCCGACGGCAACGCCGACGGCGTAGCCGACCCCAACAACGTGTTCGACGCGACACTGGCCGCCGCCCGGTATCTCTGCACGGGCAATCTCGACCTCCGCGATCCCCTCCAGGAGACCCGCGCGGTCCTGCGATACAACAACTCGGCCGCCTACGCCGCCAATGTCATCACCTGGTCGAACGCCTACAAGAACGGCGGAACCCCGACCCCGAGCCAGCTGTCGGGGGCGGCCACCCCGACGCCCGGGCATCTCGCCGACGCCGCCGCCGGCGGGTCCGACCTCACCCGCGATCTCGCGACGACGCCTGCGCCCGCCACCGACGGTGCGGCTACCCCCGCCTCGCCCGCTCCGGCGCCGCCGATTCCCGGGCTTCCGCCGCTGCCGAAGCTGCCCTGTCTGATCTTCTGCCCGCCGGCCGATCCCGTCGTCCCGGCATCGCCCGCACCCGATCCGCTCGCGCCCGCAGCGGCGGTGCCGCTCGAGCCCGCAGCGGCGGTGTCGCTCGCGCCCGCAGCGGCGGTGCCGCTCGAGCCGACCGCGGCCGTGCCTCCGGCCGCTGCCGTTCCCCGGTAGTTCAGCCTCCGTTCGCCGCGCGCCCTGCTTTGCCGCAGGGGGCGCCGCGGCGGGGTGCGGGTAGCGCCGGCGGTCCGGCCGGCCGCCCTCCTCCCCACGC
>NZ_JBHURF010000005.1:349562-373510 GCF_042674125.1 Rhodococcus sp. NPDC056960
GGGGGGGGGGCGGCCGCCCCCCGGGGGGGGGGGGCGCCCGGCGCCCCCGGGGGGGGGGCCGGGGCGGGGGGGGGGCCCCGGTTCTCCCCCCGCCGGGCCCCGCCGCCCCGGTGGGGCCCGCGGGCCCCGCGGCGGCGTGTTGCGGGTAGCTCGGTCGGTCCGGCAGGCCGACGTCCTCGACACTCGGCAACTCTCGGTTGCTGGCGTGACCTTGCCGTGTTCGTTACCCTCGCGTACGTGCCTTTCGAGTAACGGAAGCCCCCGATGCAAGTTCGTTTGATCACGGTTGGATAACGGAAATGTATCGAATCAGGTAGCCTCGATCCGGTCAGTTGAACGGAACACCCCGAGACGGGGGTCGCAGGAGGCAATCGAGTGGGTCGGCACAACAAGAAGACGGACTCTCATATCCGCCGCAATTCGGTCATCGCGCTTACCGGGCTGGTCCCCATCGGACTGATCACCGCAGCCAACACAGCCGGCGCGACACCCAAGGTGCCCTTCCTCTCCACGAGCTCCTCGTCCGAGGTCGCCGACGTCGCCGAGCAGGCGCCCGCCGCCGTTCCCGAGGCCGCGGAGTCGATCACTCCCGTAGCCGAGACTGCAGCGGAAGCTGCGCCCGCAGCGCAGGAGGCCGCCGCTCCGCCGGCACTCGCGCCCGTCCAGGCCACCCCTCCCCTCCCGACGAGCATCGCCCAGGGCGCACTCGGCATCCCGGCGATCAACGTCTCGGCCTACCAGAACGCCGAGCGCATGCTCGCGGTCGAACAGCCGAACTGCCACATGTACTGGACGCTCATCGCCGGAATCGGCCGCGTCGAATCCACCCACGCCTACGACGGCAAGGCCGACGACAAGGGCAACATGCTCGAGCCCGTCCTCGGCCCCGTCCTCGACGGGTCACTCGGCGGCAACAATGTGATCCGCGACACCGACGGCGGCAAGCTGGACGGCGACCCCAACTACGACCGCGCCGTCGGACCCACCCAGTTCCTGCCCGAGACCTGGAACCACTACGCGGGCGACGGAAACGGCGACGGCGTCGCCGACCCGCAGAACCTCTTCGACTCCGCGCTGACCACCGGAAAGTACCTGTGCGACGGCGGATTGGACGTTCGCGACCCGATTCAGGCCGCCAAGGCGGTGCACCGCTACAACAACTCCGCCGCCTACGTGGCCAACGTGCTCGCGTGGTCGGCGGGCTACTCCAGCGGCATCATCCCGGCCGCCGCGGACCTGCCGCGCATCCACTGAGCGCACATCCTTACGATTGAGTCATGTCAGTCCTGAGTGAGTCCGCTGTACGTAGCGCCCTGGCGCGCGTCCAGGATCCCGAGATCCGGAAACCGATCACCGAACTCGGGATGGTCAAGAGCGTCGACATCGCAGCCGACGACAGCGTCGACATCACGATCTACCTGACCACCGCCGGCTGCCCGATGCGGACCGAGATCAGCGACCGCGTCACCAAAGCCGTCGCGGACGTCCCCGGCGTCGGCGCGATCCGGGTCGAACTGGACGTGATGAGCGACGAGCAGCGCACCGAACTCCGTAAGTCGCTGCGCGGCGACTCGGCCGAACCGGTCATTCCATTCGCCCAGCCCGGCTCCCTCACCCGCGTCTACGCTGTCGCGTCCGGTAAGGGCGGCGTGGGCAAATCCAGCGTCACCGTCAATCTGGCCGCCGCACTGGCGGCACGCGGACTGTCGGTGGGCGTTCTCGACGCCGACATCTACGGCCATTCCGTTCCCCGCATGCTCGGCACCGACGCCAAGCCCACGCAGGTGGAACGCATGATCATGCCGCCCGTCGCACACGACGTGAAGATGATCTCCATCGCCCAGTTCACCCAGGGCAACACCCCGGTGGTGTGGCGCGGTCCGATGCTGCACCGCGCGCTGCAGCAGTTCCTCGCCGACGTCTTCTGGGGCGATCTGGACGTTCTGCTCCTCGACCTGCCGCCCGGCACCGGTGACGTGGCCATCTCCGTCGCTCAGCTGATCCCCGGCGCGGAGATCCTCGTCGTCACCACGCCGCAGCAGGCCGCGGCCGAGGTCGCCGAGCGCGCCGGCGCCATCGCACTGCAGACCCGTCAGCGCATCGTCGGTGTCGTCGAGAACATGTCCTGGATGGATATGCCGGACGGCAGCCGGATGGACATCTTCGGTTCCGGCGGCGGCCAGGCCGTCGCCGACCGTCTCACCAAGGCCGTGGGCGCGAAGGTGCCGCTGCTGGGCCAGATCCCACTCGAGCAGGCGGTCCGTGAGGGCGGCGACGGCGGAGTTCCCATCGTCCTCGGCCACCCGGACTCACCGGCCGCGTCGGCGCTCCGCGACATCGCGGACAAGCTGGCCGTGCGCAAGCGTGGACTCGCGGGAATGTCGCTGGGAATCGACACCACCCGCCACCTCTAGGCGCTCCGCGCTCGTGCGCCTTTTCGGTTGCTGGAGCAACCAGAAGGGCGCACGGGCGCGAAGCGCCTATGTCGCGTCGAGGTCGATCGGGGGACGCTCGCCGGCCGCCAGGGGCTTGTTCTGCGGTGCAGTGGGCGTCGACGGGTCGGCGCTCACCGCTTTCGTTCCCGGTTTCTCGAACGACACAGAATTCGGCTTGTCGAAGTTGCCGGTGAAAATCGAATCGTCACCGTCGAGCAGATGCTTGGTGATGACGGCGCGTGGAGTCATGCCGCGCAGCTGATTGAGGTCGGACAGCGGCTTGCGGAGATCCTCGAACTCCGGACCGAGCTCGTCCTTGAGCTGCTGGCTCGCGCCGCTCGCATACTCACGGACCTGCCGCAGAGATTTCGTCACCCAGCTGACCGCACCTGGCAGCCGCTCGGGTCCCAAGATGACCAGAGCCGCGACGAGGAGGACCATGAACTCGCCCCAACCAATGTTGCCGAACACGTGGTCAGCCTACTGTGCGGTGCGGGTCGGTGCCCAGGTGGCGAAGCGATCTCACAGCAACCTCTCGAGTCAGTCGGAGGCCGGGGTCACGTCGACATCGACCAGTCGACCCTCGCGGATCAGCTGAACCCGGACAGGTTCGCCGATCTTCTGCAGGTTGACGGCGACGACGAGTTCGTCGGCGCTGGTGACCGTGCGGTCGCCGACCTTCACGATCACATCGTTCTCGACCACACCCGCCCGCGCGGCCGGGCTGTCCGAGCGGACGTTGGCCACCTGCGCGCCGCTGGTGTTGTCGTTGACCACGGTGCGGGCATTGACGCCGATGTCCGGGTGATGCATCTGCCCGTCCCGGATGAGCGTCTGCGCGACCGTCGTGACGTCGTCGATCGGGATCGCGAATCCGAGGCCGACCGAACCACCCGACTCACTGAGCATGGCGGTGTTGATGCCGATCACCCGGCCCGTGTCATCGACGAGCGCGCCGCCCGAGTTGCCGTGGTTGATGGCGGCGTCCGTCTGGACGGCATCGATGACGGCATTCGTGTCGGAGCCTTCCCCGGACAACCGCATCGGGCGGTGCAGGGCGCTGACGATTCCGCGGGTGACGGTCTTGCTGAGGCCGAGCGGGGAGCCGACGGCAACGACGTCCTCACCCACCTGCACGTCCCCGGACCTGCCGAGTTCCGCGACCGTCAGGTTGTCGGCGGACACTTTGAGGACGGCCAGGTCGGTCTTGATGTCGCGGCCGACGATCTGCGCCTCGGCCTTGGTGCCGTCGGAGAAGATCACTTGGATCTTGCCACCGTCGGGAGCGGTGGCCGCGGCGGAGATGACGTGATTGTTGGTGACGATGTAGCCGGCGCCGTCGATGACGACACCCGAACCGGTGCTGCCCTGGTCGCCGACCGCCACCTGAATGGACACGACGGCGGGGAGGACGGCATCGGCGACCTGCGCGACGGGCGACTGTCCGAGGTCTTCGTCGCCGCCACCCTGGACGAGGGTGACGCTCTGGCTGGTGAGCGAACTGCGGTCGGCGGTGATCACGGCGGCGAGGAGCCCGCCGACCAGACCGATCGCGAGTGCGAGTCCGCCCAGCGTGACGAGTGCCCTCGGGGCCACCTTGCCGCCGAACAGGACCTCGCGGGCACTGAGTGCAGGTGCGGGCGGACGGGTGCGTTCTTCGGCGTGCAGCGCCGGGGAGCCCAGCTCGACGCCCGCCTCGGGATCGCGCCAGGGGTCGGCGGGCGGGGCCGCATCCACGGGCGTCGCGGGCTTCTCGTGGGGATCTCGCTGGATGGTGTCCGTCTCGCCCTCGGGACGGCCGAACGCCTCCGCGAGCACCGGGTCCGGTGCCCCGGCCGTGCGGAATTCGCTCTCACGCCGGGCATCCGACGGGGCGAAGGAACCGGTGACGCCGCCCGGTCTGCCGAACGCGCGACTGGACGCAGCATCGATCTTCGGCCGGTACACGGGCCGCGGATCGAGCCGCGGCGCATCGGCCGGGCGAAGCGTGCTCGACTCCTCCGACGCGGGACCGTCGGGTGCCGTCGTACCGGGACCCGGAGTCTTGTAATCCGCCGTCACGCTGTCGTGTCCCCCTCGTATGCGTCCGTCACAGCCCCAGTATCACCGATGGGCCGGCGGGCGCGAACACCGCCGTCATCGGTCCGGATGCGCTCAACGGCGCCGGCGCCGGGACCAGATCCGGCTGGTGATCGAGAACTCGCTCGTGGCCGGCGAATCCGCGGGGTGGGCGCCGAACGGGGGCTTGTCGGCGGGATCGCCCTGGTTGCAGCTGGGAATCTGGCTCAGCAGACCGAGAAGCCCCGAGGGCATCGCGACGTCGCCGCTGCGGCGCAGGGCACGCCGTGCCTGCTGCTGGGAGTCCACCTCGAACGCGCACTCGGCGCAGATCGTCAGGTGATGGGCGGCGCGCAGATAAGCGGACATGCGGAGTTCACCGTCGACGTAGGCGGCGATCGCCTCACTCGCCAAGTGTTCGGTGGAGCCAAACTGGCGAGGTACACGCCCCTGCGTCATTCGTCCCTCCTGGTAACTACCCGACGCCGATCTGATCGGAGTCAACCTTTCCGTTCACAGCCAGATGATCACGCAGAGCCTGCCTGCCGCGGTGGATACGGCTGCGCACGGTTCCGAGCTTCACACCCAGTGTGGCACCGATCTCCTCGTAGGACAGTCCTTCGATGTCACACAGCACGACCGCGGCACGGAACTCCGGGGCGAGTGAGTCGAGCGCTGCCTGCAGATCCGCGTCCAGGCGGGCGTCGTGGTAGATCTCCTCGGGGTTCGGCCCGTCGGCCGGGACACGATCGTAGTCCTCCGGCAGCGCTTCCATGCGGATGCGGTTACGACGGCGAACCATGTCGAGGAAGAGGTTGGTGGTGATGCGGTGCAACCAGCCCTCGAACGTGCCGGGCTGGTAGTCGGACAGCGAACGGAAGACCCGGATGAACGTGTCCTGGGTGAGGTCCTCGGCGTCCTGCGCGTCGCCCGACAGCCGGTAGGCCAGCCGGTAGACCCGGTCGCCGTGCTCGCGGACGAGTTCGTCCCAGGACGGCATGGCCGACTTCTCGCCTGTGGCGTCGAACACAGCGGTGCCGGTCAGCTCGGCGTCCGACAGCTGCTCATCGGTGTTCTTCTCGTCTGGAGCCATCGCGTGGTTGCTCATCGAGTTAAGTGGATCCTCCTACTCAGGACCGCAGATCACTGGACGTGGTATAGGCGTCAACTCCCGGGATCCGGGATTTGTTCCCGGGCCACCGGATTTTCCTCCGTCGTCGTGATCTCCCCGCCGGGCGGTCTTCGGATCTGGCGTTGGTCATACTCTTTCCCACCGCGATATGTGCGGGGTGTGAGCAAGCTGAGCTAATCCTGAGAATCGCGGCCGGGCGTGTCGCGGGATTGTGTCGAGCGCGCCTTGCAGCGGCGATGACGAGACCCCGATAGCCTCATGTGCGTGCAGACAAACGCCGAACGGATACTCACCCACGCAGAAGGGGCTGTCCGGGAAGACGAGGCCCTCGGTGCGGCCAGGGAGCGGGCGGACGACCTCGGTGCCGCGCCGGTACCTCCTGCGGTCGGTGCTGCCCTCGCCCTGTTTGCCCGCATGCTGGACGCCAAGACGGTCGTCGAGGTCGGAACCGGCGCCGGGGTGAGCAGCCTGTGGCTGCTCCGGGGGATGCGCGAGGACGGCGTCCTCACCACCATCGACAGCGAACCCGAGCACCAGCGGGCCGCCAAACTGTCGTTCCGGGCCAACGAGATCGCGCCCGCCCGGACGCGGCTGATCAACGGCCGGGCACTCGACGTCCTGCCGCGCCTCGCCGACGGGGCCTACGACCTGGTGTTCGTCGACAGCGCACCGGTCGACCACCCCCACTACGTCCGCGAGGGGGTCCGGCTACTGCGTCCGGGCGGCGCCATCGTGCTGCACAACGCCCTGCACGGGGGTCGCGTCGTCGATCCGAGCCAGCGTGACGCCGCGACCGTCGCCGTCCGCGAGGCGGCGAAGGCGCTCGCCGAGAACGACCAGCTGATCCGCGTGTTCCTGCCGATCGGCGACGGGCTGCTCTGCGCGTCCAAGCTGTGAGCTAGATCCACACGCCCTTGCCGATGGCGACGACTCCCCCGTTGCTGACGGCGAAGCGCTGCTTGTCGCGTTCGAGGTCGACGCCGATGATCTCACCGTCGCCGACGACCACGTTCTTGTCGAGGATCGCGCGGCGCACGACGGCGCCCTTGCCGATCCGCACCCCCGGCATGAGAACGCTGCCCTCCACGGTGGCACCGCTGTCGACCATGACGTTGGAACTGAGGACGGAGTTGCGGACCGTGGCCGCCGACAGGATGCACCCGGCGCCGACCACCGACTCCTGCGCGAGTCCGCCCTGCACGAACTTGGCGGGTGCCAGGTTCTCCGTCTCCCCGCGGATCGGCCAGCGGCGGTTGTAGAGGTTGAAGATCGGGTGGACCGACACGAGGTCCATGTGCGCGTCGTAGAACGCGTCGAGCGTCCCGACGTCGCGCCAATAACCCCGGTCGCGGTCGGTGGCGCCGGGGACGATGTTGTCCTTGAAGTCGTACACGGACGCTTCGCCCGCCTCGACGAGCGCGGGGATGATGTCGCCGCCCATGTCGTGGTCGGAGTCGGAATTCTCCGAGTCGGCCCGGATGGCGTCGACGAGCACCTTGGTGGTGAACACGTAGTTACCCATCGACGCGAACGTCATGTTGGGGTCGTCCGGGGTTCCCGGCGGATGCGCCGGCTTCTCGAGGAACTGCACGATGCGCCCGGACTCGTCGCTGTCGATACAGCCGAACGCGAACGCCTCGCTGCGCGGCACCCGGATCCCGGCCACCGTCACTCCGGCGCCCGATTCGATGTGATGCTGCACCATCTGCTCCGGGTCCATCCGGTACACGTGGTCGGCGCCGAACACCACGATGTACTCGGGGTCCTCGTCGTACACGAGGTTCAGCGACTGCAGGATCGCGTCCGCACTACCGGTGTACCAGCGCGGGCCCAGACGTTGCTGCGCGGGAACGGGAGTGATGTATTCCCCCGCGAACCCGGACAGTCGCCACGTCTGAGAGATGTGGCGGTCCAACGAGTGCGACTTGTACTGCGTCAGCACACACAGGCGGAGGTATCCCGCATTGACCAAATTGCTGAGCACGAAATCGATCAACCGGTAGGCGCCTCCGAAAGGCACAGCGGGCTTCGCCCGATCCGCGGTGAGCGGATAGAGACGTTTGCCCTCGCCGCCGGCGAGCACGATTCCAAGCACATGTGGCTGGCTCCTCACCCTGTCAACCTATCCGGCAGCCACTCCCCCCGCCAGCGAAGCGCCGAGTCACTGTTTCTCCGATACCTGAATGTGTCCGAGAGCGGTGGCCCGAAGCGGCCCGGACGGCTAGGTTAGGCCGGTGCGGGTGGCGATGATGACCAAGGAATACCCACCGGAGATCTACGGCGGTGCGGGTGTACACGTCACCGAACTGGTTGCTCAGTTGAAGCAGCTCTGTGAGGTGGACGTGCACTGTATGGGTGCTCCGCGCGTCGGAGCGGTCGTGCACACTCCCGACCCCGCGCTGGCAGGGGCCAATCCGGCGCTCGCGACGCTGTCCGCCGAATTGCGCATGGCCGACGCCGCAACCGGCGTCGACGTGGTGCACTCCCATACCTGGTACACCGGCCTCGCGGGCCATCTGGCCTCCGCGTTGTACGACGTGCCCCACATCCTCACCGCGCACTCCCTCGAGCCGCGGCGGCCGTGGAAGGCGGAGCAGCTGGGCGGCGGCTACCGCATCTCGTCCTGGTCCGAGCGCAACGCGGTGGAACACGCCGACGCGGTGATCGCCGTCAGCGCCGGAATGCGCCTCGACGTCCTCGACGCGTATCCGTTCGTCGACCCGCACCGGGTCCACGTGGTGCGCAACGGGATCGACACCTCCGTCTGGCATGCGGGACCGGCAGGCCCCGGACAGTCCGCGCTGGCGAAGATCGGCGTCGACCCCGGCAAGCCGATGGTGGCGTTCGTCGGCCGGATCACCCGGCAGAAGGGCGTCGGGCATCTCATCGCGGCCGCACATCAGTTCGCGCCCGACATCCAGCTGGTGCTGTGCGCCGGCGCACCCGACACACCTGAGATCGCCGCCGAGACCGAACAGGCCGTCGCCGCCCTCGCGGCCCACCGCGGCAACGTGTTCTGGGTGCGGGAAATGCTGCCCACCGACCAGGTGCGGGAGATCCTCTCGGCCGCAACCGTCTTCGTGTGCCCGTCCGTGTACGAACCGCTGGGCATCGTGAACCTCGAGGCGATGGCCTGCGAGACCGCCGTCGTGGCGTCCGACGTCGGCGGTATCCCGGAGGTGGTGGACGACGGGATCACCGGCCGTCTGGTGCACTACAACTCGTACGAGCCGGAGGCATTCGAACACGCGCTCGCGGAGGCGGTCAACGCGATCACCTCCGACGTGGGCACCGCCGCAGCCATGGGAAAGGCCGGGCGGGCACGCGCGATCGCCGAGTTCTCCTGGGCCGCCATCGCACAACAGACGCTCGACGTGTACCAGGACGCGCTGTCGCGGCGCTGAACGAGAAATTCAGAGCCGGGTGTAGGTCGACACCGTCACCGACGCCGTCACCGGATACTCCTGCGGGAGGGCCGCGATCGACGACGCGAGCCGGTCCGGAGTGAGGTGGCGCGCCGACGGCCCCATCCCGACGAGCCGGGTGACGTCGAGGTGCGACAACGACATCGGGTACTCCACGGCGACGTGGTCGGTGCGCTCGAACCGCCCGGACATCGCCGCGCCGAGCCGCTCGACCTTGCGGTCGTCGACCCGGACCATGCCGAGCAGGTCCACCAGTTCCCCCAGGTGCCGCTCCGTCGGCGTGAGGACCACGAGGGAGCCGCGCTCGGCCAGCACCCGGTGCGCCTCGTCGGCGTTGCGGGGCGCGAACACACACAGGACATGATCGAGGGCGTGGTCGCGCACCGGAAGGTGTTGCCACACGTCGGCAACCACCGCTCCGGCGCGCGGGTGTGCCCGGGCGATCCGCCGCGCCGCGTACTTGGACACGTCGAGCCCGATTCCCCGCCCGGACGGGACGGCGTCGAGTACGCGCGCCAGGTAGTGGCCTGTCCCCGCGCCGATCTCGAGGATTCGCGAGTCGGCGCCGGGGTCGGTGCCGGCCACCACCGCGTCGGCGACCGCATCCATCAGCGGGTCGAAGCTGCCGCCTGTGAGGAACTCCGCTCGCGCGGCGATCATGTCGGGACTGTCGCCGTCGAACTTGCCACCGGCCCCGGTCATCAGGCTCACATAGCCCTGGCGCGCCACATCGAACGAGTGCCCTGCATCGCAGAGGACCACACCCTCGTCGAGTTCGACGCTCGCCCGGCATTGCGGGCACGCCAGCAGGTCGATCACATCGGCCAGCACGAACGTTCGCCTCCCCGTCCCGGACATGACGCAGGCCCCGCACCGAGAACGGCGACGGGGCCTGCCCTGTGAGGGTCTGTCCGCACTCGACTAACTGGTGACGCCCTTGAGCTCTTCACCGAGTGCCGCAGCTTCCTCCGGGGTGAGCTCGACAACCAGACGTCCACCACCCTCGAGCGGAACCCGCATGACGATTCCTCGTCCCTCTTTGGTTGCTTCGAGGGGACCGTCCCCGGTCCGGGGCTTCATGGCCGCCATCCTCTGCTCCCTCCAGATCTGCGCTGCCTGCTTGCGCCTCGACAAATTTTGGCACCCCGCCAACACTCGGCGAGGCTTGTGTCATCCATTCTTCCCTATGGACACGAGTACCGGGAACCTGAGTCACAAATAGGCAGGTCCACCGGCAGTTCAGGCGGTGATCGGCACCCAGCAGGCGGCGACGTGATCGTCTACCATCCCGGTGGCTTGCATGAGCGCGTACGCGGTGGTAGGCCCCACAAACTTGAAACCCCGGCGCTTCAATTCCTTCGCCATCGCGGTGGACTCGGGTGTGACCGCGGGCACGTCGTTCACGGTGGCGGGACGGCTCGGGCGCGGCGGCGGGGCGAACGACCACAGCAGCGTGTCGAGGTCCGTGTCCGACAACTCCAGGAGAGCCCGCGCGTTGCTCACCGACGCCTCGATCTTGGCCCGGTTCCGCACGATCGACGCGTCCCCCAGCAGACGCTCGACGTCCCGTTCCGTGTACCGCGCGACCGCCTCCGGGTCGAACCCGGCGAACGCCTCCCGGAAGGCCTCCCGCTTGCGAAGAATCGTGATCCACGACAGTCCCGACTGGAACGCTTCGAGGCACAGCCGTTCGTACAGTTCGTCGCGGCCGTGCAGTGGGCGACCCCACTCGTGGTCGTGGTAGTCGCGGTACAGCCGGGACCCGTCCGTGTCGACTGCCCACGCACACCGCACCCGGTCCTCGGCGCTCACCGGGCGTCACCCGGATCTTCGGACGCGGATTCGACTGCCGCCAACTGTTCACGCAGCGAATCGATTTCACGTCCCAGCCGGGCCAGCGCCCAGTCGACCTCGCTGGCCTTGTATCCCCGCAGCGTCTGCTGGAACCGCAACGCTTCCACGTCGGCGCCCGTCACGCCCTCGGCGGGGAGGGCGGTGAGTGTGGTGCCGGGCGGCAGTGGCGCGAGCTCCTCGGAACGGCCGAACACCGCACTGGCGGCGAGGAACAGCATCGCGCCGACGAACGCCATGACGAGCAGATAGAGCAGGGCTGTCACCATGCTCCGATCCTGTCACGGACGTCCGACAGCATCCTCCCTCAGGTGTGCGCGGTCAGGGGCATACCGTGTTCATCGGCGGACGATCGGCCAGCGCGACGTCCGTCGTGGTCGGAACGAACGAGTCGCCGTCCACCAGGAACTGGGTCAGCCCCGCCCCGGAGTCGGGCACTCCGCAGCGGCGCATCATCGTGCCGATGATCTGCCTGCTCATCACCCCGAGTTCGGACAGCGGGCGGTTGCGGTGCTTGCGCACCCCGAGATTGACCTGGCCGATCGCACCGAGGCCGAGCCGGTCGTAGGTGTCGAGCAGCAGCCCGATCTCGACGCCGTAGCCGGGAGCGAACGGTACCGCCGACAGCAACTCCCGGGTGCCCGCGTACTCACCGCCCAGCGGCTGCAGCACGCACGTCAGTTCCGGACGCAGCGAGGCCAGCATCGGCCGGGCCACGAGTTCCGTCACCCGGCCGCCGCCGTTGGCGTCCTCCGTCCCGCTGACGCGGAGCGGACGCCGGTAATAGCCCTTCACCAGATGGATGCCGTCCGTAGTCAGCAGCGGTCCGAGCAACTTCGGGACGAACGCCGGATCCGGGTTGATCAGATCCGAGTCGACGAACGCGATGAGATCGCCGGTGCTCGCGGCGACCGACCGCCACAGCACCTCGCCCTTGCCCGCCACGGGAGGGAACGCCGGAACCGCCTCCTCCCGGCTGATCACGGTGGCACCCGCGGCCCGTGCCCGCTCCGCCGTCAGGTCCGTCGAGCCGGAATCGAGCACGATCAGCTCGTCCACCAGCCCGCCGAGCAGCGGGTGGATGGTGTCGACCACCGCGGCGACGGTCTCCTCCTCGTTGAGTGCGGGCAGGACCACCGACACGGTGCGCCCCGCCTTGGCCCGTTCGAGTTCGGCGATGCTCCACGACGGCTGGTCCCAGCTGTTCGCCTCGGCCCAGGAACGCGGGGGCCGCTCCTCCGCCACCATCGTGCGGGCCGCCCGGGCCCCCACGGCACTCATGCCAGCCCCCGCACGGTGCGGGACGGGGCGCGTCGGCCCTGAATCGCGGCCACCATGTCCACCACTCGACGCGTGGGGGCAACTTCGTGGACACGGAAGACGCGGGCGCCTCCTGCGGCGGCCATAGCTGTCGCTGCCAATGTTCCCTCCAACCGCTCGACGAGATCTACACCTAGAGTCTCCCCGACGAAGTCCTTGTTGCTCAGCGCCATGAGCACCGGCCATCCCGTATTTACAAGATCTTCCACTCGCCGCAACAACTCGAGCCCGTGATAGGTGTTTTTCCCGAAATCGTGGGTCGGATCGATGAGGATCGAATCGGCGGGCACCCCCAGGCGGGCCGCGTTCTCGGCGGCCGACACCACTTCGCCGAGGACGTCGGCGACGACGTCGGGGTAGCGGACGCGGAACGGCCGGGTCCGCGGGACCGCTCCCCCGGTGTGGGAACAGACGATGCCGGCGCCCGTCTCCGCGGCCACTTCGACCAGTGCCGGGTCGGCACCGGCCCACGTGTCGTTGATGAGATCGGCGCCCTCGGCGACGGCCAGCCGGGCCACGTCGCTGCGCCAGGTGTCGACGCTGATGAGCAATTCCGGGTAGCGCTCGCGGATCGCGGCCACGAACGGCACCACCCGCCGGGTCTCCTCCGCCGAGTCGACGACGTCACCCGGCCCGGCCTTCACGCCGCCGATGTCGACGAGGTCGGCGCCCTCGTCCACGGCCCGCTCGACCGCCGACATCGCCGCGGCGTCGGTGAAGGTGGCACCGCGGTCGTAGAACGAATCGGGTGTCCGGTTCACGATGGCCATCACGAGTGCACGATCGACCGCTACGGGCCGCCCGCACAGCGTGGGCGACGGGCGGTCGGGCTCGGGCGGTAACTGTCTCTCGGCCATGGTGTCAATATTGGCACGCAGGTTTCGCTGCGCCTTCGGCGCTCGTGAGTACTTGTCAACCGCCCGACGTTAAGAAGTACTCACGAGCGCGGCAGCGCACCCTTCGCGACCTCGTCGACGTATCCGTCGTACGAGGGCTTGTAACCGTCGCTGCGCCCGGCCAGGACGTGCAACGTCCCGGTGTCCTCGACGTCGTAGCCCTCCTTGCGGAGTTCCACCTTGCGACTCTTGAACGTCGACGTCTGCTCCAGCGAGTCGACGACGCGGACGAACAGCGGCACCGCGTACGACGGCAGCCGGGAGAACAGCAGCTCCGCCACGTCCGGGCCGTCGAACTTCTCGTTCTCGTGCAGGGTGACCGCGGCCATCCCCGCGCGACCGTCGGTTCCGGGGATCTCGACACCGTAGACGACGGCGTGCTCGACCGCGGGGTGCGCGAGGAGCGCGCCCTCGACCTCGGTGGTCGCGACGTTCTCGCCCTTCCAGCGGAACGTGTCGCCGAGTCGGTCGACGAACGCGACGTGCGACCACCCCTGACGGCGCACGAGGTCGCCGGTGTCGAACCAGCAGTCGCCGTCGTCGAATCCGTCGCGGACGAGCTTCTTGTCGGTCGCCTCCTCGTCGGTGTACCCGTCGAACGGGGCCCGGTCCGTGACCTTCGACAGCAGCAACCCCACCTCGCCGGTGCGGACCTTCCGCAGTTTGCCGTCGGAGTGCCGCCGGGGCGATCCGCTGTCCTCGTCGTACTCGACGACGGCGTGCGGAAGTGGGCAGATGCCCGCGGTCTTGTCGACGTTGAGGGCGTTGACGAAGGCGATGTTGCACTCGCTCGCGCCGTAGAACTCGGCGACCCGGGAGATCCCGAACCGGGTGGTGAACTCGTCCCAGATTTCCGGGCGGAGACCGTTTCCGACCATCAGCCGGATGTCGTTGTCGCGGTCGCCAGGCTGCTCGGGCTGGTTCAGCAGGTAGCGGCACAGCTCGCCGATGTAGGTGAACGCGGTGGCCCGGTTCAGTGCGACGTCGGCCCAGAACTTCGATACCGAGAACTGCTTTCCGAGGGCGAGTGTGGCACCCGACGCCAGGACCGACGACAGCGAGACCGTCAGCGCGTTGTTGTGGTACAGCGGAAGGCAGCAGTAGAGGACGTCGCTGCCGCGGAGCCGGACTCCCATGTTGCCGAGCCCGGACATGCTCTTGAGCCAGCGGAAGTGGCTCATCAGGCTCGCCTTGGGCAGTCCCGTGGTGCCCGAGGTGAAGATGTAGAAGGCCTTCTCCTTGGCCTGGATCTGCTCGCACACCTCGGGGTTGTCGTCGGCGGCGCTCTCCGCGAGGCGGTCGAGGTCGTCGTAGCACATGACCGACTCCGCCGCGGGCGGTTTCTCTAGCGAGTCCACGGCCTCGCCGCAGGATTCGGATACCACCAGCACCCGGCTCTCGAGCAGCGAGATGCTGTGCGCGAGGACGTCTCCGCGCTGGTTGTGGTTGAGCATCCCGGCGGCGGCGCCGAGTTTGACGGCGGCGAGCGCGATGAGCAGCGTCTCGGGCGAGTTCTTGCCCAGGATCCCGACGACGTCCCCGCGGGACACTCCGCGGTCGGCGAGGACGTGGGCGTACCGGTTGACCCGGATGTTCGCGTTCCGGTAGCTCAACGAGTTGCCCTCGAACCGCAGGAAGGTGCGGCGCGGGTGCGCCGCGGCGGCGCGCTGGAAGACGAGCCCGATCGATTCCTTGGCGTCGGGGGTCCGGATCAGCCCGAGAACCCCTCTCGCCATGATCGGCAGCTCCGGGATCATGGCCGGCAGCCGCCAGGCGAGGTCGACCAGGCTGATCGTCGAACGAGCTTCAGAACGCATGACATCCCCTCGGGCGTGCAGTATGAGTCAGGTCACCTTACTGCACGGTAAGAACGCGCGCCACGACGCGGACGGACGACCGGCCTCAGGAGACACAGGCGTCCAGCGCTGCCCCCACGTCCGACCGGACGAGCAGCCGATCGAGAGCGCGCTGCGCGACGAACCCGCCCCCACGCAGCCCGTCGAGCCAGTCCAGCAGCCCCGTGTAGTGACCGTGGGGATCGAGCAGCACGACGGGCTTCTCGTGCATGCCGAGATAACCCGCGGTCCAGGTTTCGAACAGCTCCTCGAGCGTGCCGATGCCGCCGGGCAGCGTGACGAACGCGTCGGCCCGGTCCTCCATGACCTGCTTGCGCTGACGCATCGTGTCCGTGACCACCAGCTCGTCGGCGTCGACGTCGGCGACTTCCCGGTGCACCAGCGCTTTCGGGATCACGCCGACGGTCGTCGCACCGGCGGCCCGGGCGGCCTCGGCCACCGCTCCCATCATCGAGACGTTGCCACCGCCGGACACGAGTTGCCAACCGCGCTTACCGATTTCGGCGCCCACCTGGGCGGCGAGTTCCAGGAAGTGGTCGCCCACCGGCCCGGAGGCGCAGTAGACGCATACCGAGAACGGCTGCACTGGAACGCTTTCCGGCATCACCACTGGTCCTCCGTTCCGAGCAGGGCAGCCTCGTCGACACCCTGCTGGGATTTGACGACGATCTGCACCGCTTCCTCCACGCTGTCCGTGACGTGCAGCAGGTTGACGTCGCCCTCCGAGATCTTGCCGCTGCGTTCGAGGGTCCCGCGGATCCAGTCCACGAGCCCGGACCAGAACTCGGTGCCGAACAGGATGATCGGGAACCGGGTGACCTTGCGTGTCTGCACCAGGGTCAGCGCCTCGAACAGCTCGTCGAGCGTCCCGAAGCCGCCGGGCAGGCAGATGAACGCCTGCGAGTACTTCACGAACATCGTCTTGCGGGCGAAGAAGTACCGGAAGTTGATGCCGAGGTCGACCCACTCGTTGAGGCCCTGCTCGAACGGCAACTCGATGCCGAGGCCGATGGAGTATCCACCCGATTCGCTGGCACCGCGGTTGGCGGCCTCCATGACACCGGGACCCCCGCCGGTGATGACGGCGTATCCGGCCTCGGCCAGGCGTGCACCCAGCGCCCGTCCCGCCTCGTACTCGGAGTGACCGGGCTCGGTGCGGGCGGACCCGAACACGGTGACCGCACGCGGCACCTCAGCAAGGGCACCGAACCCTTCGACGAACTCGCTCTGGATCCGCAGGACCCGCCACGGGTCGGTGTGCACCCAGTCGGTCCGCCCCCGCTCGTCGAGCAACTGCTCGTCGGTGGTGGTCTCGTCCTTGCGGGCGCGCCTCAACTGCACCGGACCCCGGTGCTTCACGGACGAGGACTTCCGTCCGTAATTGTTCTTCTCGGGTGCCATGCGCCCCAGGCTAACGGTTGGCCCGGCGGGGGCACCGGGCAGTCACGACGCGGTCAGGTAGGCGCGCAGCACCGCCGTGACGTCGGTGATCTGCTGCACGGGCACGTGCTCGTCCCGCTTGTGGGCGAGGTTCGGGTCGCCGGGACCGTAGTTGACGGCCGGGATGCCGAGCGCGGAGAACCGGGACACGTCCGTCCACCCGTACTTGGCGCGGAACTCGCCGCCCGCCGCCTCGATGAGGGCCGCGGCCGCCGGGTCGCTCAAACCGGGCAGGGCGCCCGGCGAGAGGTCCGTGACCTCGAAACCCAGCTCGAGACCGTCGAAGACCTCCCGCACGTGGTCGATGGCCTGCTCGGCGCTGCGGTCGGGGGCGAAGCGGAAGTTCACATCCATCTCCGCGGCGTCCGGGACGACGTTGCCCGCGACTCCGCCCGCGATCCGCACGGCGGACATCCCCTCCCGGTAGACGCAGCCGTCGATGTCCACCGACCGCGGCGTGTAGCCCGACAGCCGCTGCAGGACCGGGGCGAACCGGTGGATCGCGTTGTCACCGAGCCACGACCTCGCGGAATGCGCGCGGGTACCGCGGGTGGTGAGCGTCACCCGCAACGTGCCCTGGCAACCCGCCTCGATGAGCCCGCCCGTCGGCTCGCCGAGAATCGCGACGTCCGCGCGCAGCCACTCGGGGATCTCGCGCTCGATCCGGCCGAGCCCGTTGTGGACGGCCGCGATCTCCTCGCAGTCGTAGAACACCAGGGTCAGGTCGTGCGCGAGGTTCTCCACGGTGGCGGCGAGATGCAGGAACACCGCGTCCCCCGACTTCATGTCGACTGTTCCGCAGCCGTGCAGCAGTTCGCCCTCACGCCGCGACGGCACGTTGTCGGCGATCGGCACGGTGTCGAGGTGGCCGGCGAGCATCACCCGGCTCGGCAGCCCCCGATCGGTGCGGGCGAGCACCGCGTTGCCGTTGCGGATGATTTCGAACCCGGCGGTCTGTTCCCGCAGCGCCGACTCGACGGCGGCGGCGATCGCCGATTCGTCGTGCGAGACGCTCGGAATGTCCACCAGGGCGGCGGTGAGGTCGATGGGGTCGGCGTGAAGGTCGAGTGTGCTCACCCGTCCACCCTAGGCGGACGCCCCGTCACGGGTGCTCAGGCGTCGAAGCCCCCGGGAATCTCGTAGATCGCCCCGTCGAAGCCGACCCGGTACAGGCGCCCGGCCGAGAAGCCGGTCGCACCCTTTCCGTACGTGACGACGCTGGAGGTCGGCAGGCCCGACCCGAGGACGCAGTACCGTCCGGGCGCGTCGATCCGCCAGATCTCGCCGCGGGCGTTGGCGGGCACGACCGGGCGGCCCTTCGAGTCGAGGGTCAGGCCGTCGGGTGCGGCGAGGACGTCGCCACCGGACAGGTCGAGGATGCTCTCCGGCGCGCCCGGGTTCGCCAGCGGGATCCGGCTCACCCCGGGATTCACGAATGTCCGCGACACGTACAGGTACCGGTCGTCGGCACCAAGCACCGCACCGTTCGCGCTGGGCAGCGTCGCCCAGTTCGGTTCGACCCGGCCGTCCGGGAACACCCGGCCGATCTGGGTGCCGAAGTCGTTGGTGGCGTAGGCGATTCCGTCGGCCGCCACATCGAGCCCGTTCGCCGCGCTCAGCCCCGAGGCGAACGGCGTGAGCACGTTCGTCGCGGTGTTCAGCTTCGCGATCGCGCCCGGGCGGAGGAAGTCGCCGAGCAGCACCCGGGCGTCCGCGCCGTACCCGACGAGCAGTGATCCGTCCGTCGCCCACGCGAGTGCGCCCGCACCGCCGCTCGGCACCGTCGCGACGGGCACGGCCGCCGCGCCGGGGGCGTCGAGCCGGAAGACGCGACCGCTGACGAGGTCGGTGGTGTAGAGGCGGCCGGCGTCGTCGACCGTCGCGCCCTCGAGCGCAGCACCCGGAATACTGCCCACCCGAACGGGCGCCTGACCCGCGCCCGGACAGGTCGGCGCGGCGACCGCGATCGACGGGGCCGCGACCGAGACCGCCCCGGCGAGGAGTGCACCCGCTGCGGCCACCCGCAGCGTGCTTCGCAACGAACGACCGAACTGTGGAACGCGCATTCTCACAACCTTCCCGACAGGGTTCGCAGACAGCCCGTGCATCGTCTCCCATCGCGGCCGAACCCGCTCGGTTTCGAATCGATCACGCGCCGATAACGACCGGCTGGGAATGTGCGAGTAATGAGGCAGTAACCTTTAGTGCCGTGAGCACACAGGGAGCATCAGCAGTAGGCATCGCCAACGTGACCGTCGGCGGCACCGTTCTCGACACCTGGTTTCCGGCGCCCGAGCTCGGGAACTTCGCCGAGGCGGGCACCCAGCGGATCGAGGGTGGCGACATCCCCTCCGACCTGGCGCTTCTCGCCGGACCCGACGAGGCACGCGAGGTCGACCAGGTCGTGGTGCGCACCACCATCGCCGACCTGTCGGCGCCGCCGGCCGACGCCCACGACGCGTACCTGCGCCTTCACCTCCTCTCCCACCGCCTCGTGACGCCCCACGGCGTCAACCTCGACGGCCTGTTCGGCTTGCTGTCCAATGTGGTGTGGACCAACTTCGGCCCCTGCGCGGTCGAGGGCTTCGAGAAGGTGCGCTCGCGTCTGCGGATCCGCGGCGTGGTCACCGTGTTCGGTGTCGACAAGTTTCCGCGGATGGTCGACTACGTCGTCCCGTCCGGCGTCCGGATCGCCGACGCCGACCGTGTGCGCCTCGGCGCCCACCTCGCGAGCGGCACCACCGTGATGCACGAGGGCTTCGTCAATTTCAATGCCGGCACGCTCGGCAACTCCATGGTCGAAGGCCGGATCTCCGCGGGCGTCGTCGTCGACGACGGATCCGATGTGGGCGGCGGCGCGTCGATCATGGGCACCCTGTCCGGTGGCGGCAAGGAGACCATCTCCGTCGGCAAGCGCTGCCTGCTCGGCGCCAACGCGGGTCTCGGTATCTCGCTCGGCGACGACTGCGTGCTCGAGGCCGGCCTGTACGTGACCGCGGGCACCAAGGTCACCGGCCCGGACGGCACCGTCGTGAAGGCCAAGGACCTCAATGGCCAGTCCAATCTGCTCTTCCGCCGCAACTCCGTCTCCGGCGCCGTCGAGGTCGTGCCGTGGAAGGGCACCGGCGTGGAACTGAACGCGGCTCTGCACGCAAACGACTGACACTGTGAGCGGCACGCGGACACCCGGCACCATGACCGATTCGACCAGCACCCTCGGCCGGGGCCTGAAGGTCCGTCATCTCACGATGATGGGCCTCGGGTCCGCGATCGGTGCCGGACTGTTCCTCGGGACCGGTGTCGGCATCGCGACGGCCGGTCCCGCCGTCCTCGTCTCGTACCTTCTCGCCGGCATCATCGTGGTCTTCGTGATGCGCATGCTCGGCGAGATGGGGGCAGCGATCCCCGCCAGCGGCTCCTTCTCGCACTATGCGCGGATCGGGATCGGCGACTGGGCCGGGTTCGTGATGGGGTGGCTCTACTGGTTCATGCTGATCATGGTGCTCGGCGCCGAGATCACCGGCGCCTCCGGCATCGTGAGCGGCTGGCTGCCCGGGGTGCCGCAGTGGGTCGTCGCGCTCGTGTTCGTGATCTTCTTCGCGGCGGTCAACCTCGCGAAGGTCAGCAACTTCGGCGAGTTCGAGTTCTGGTTCGCCGCCATCAAGGTCACCGTCATCATCGGATTCCTGGTGATCGGCGTGCTGCTCGTGTTCGGCCTGCTTCCGGACACGGAACCGGTCGGCACCACCAACCTCTTCGGCCACGGCGGATTCATGCCCGAAGGCTTCGCCGGGGTCGCCGCGGGACTGCTGGTGGTGGCATTCGCGTTCGGCGGCATCGAGATCGTGACCATCGCGGCCGCCGAGTCGGAGGACCCCGAACGCTCGATCGCGGTGGCGGTGCGCAGCGTCGTCTGGCGCATCAGCGTCTTCTACCTGGGCTCCATCTCCATCATGGTCCTGGTTCTCCCCTGGGATTCGTCGGACCTGAAGAGCGGACCGTTCGTGGCGGTGCTCAACCAGGCGCACATTCCGTACGTGGCCGGGTTCATGGAACTGGTGGTCGTGGTCGCGTTGCTGTCGGCGTTCAACGCCAACATCTACGGCACGTCGCGGATGGCGTACTCGCTGTCCCGTCGCGGCGACGGTCCCGCATTCATGGACCGGATCTCGAATACGGGTGTCCCGTTGAACGCGGTGCTGCTGTCGGTGTTCTTCGGTTTCGTCAGCGTGCTGCTCAACTGGTGGCTCCCCGACGACCTCCTCGGGCTTCTCCTGAACGCCGTCGGTTCGGCCCTCCTGGTCATCTGGATCTTCATCGTCGTCTCGCACCTGAAGTTGCGCCCGCAGCTCGAACGCGAGGGCAAGCTCACCGTGCGGATGTGGCTCTTCCCGTGGCTCAGCTACCTCACGCTCGCGATGCTCGGTGGATTCGTCGTGCTGATGCTGTTCGACACCGACGCCCGCACCCAGCTGATCTCGACGTGCGTCCTGTTCCTCGTCATCGCGGCGCTCGGTGTGCTCAACACCCGGCTGCGCAGGCGTTCCCAGCCGGTGTGACTCCGGGCCGGACACCGCGTCCGGCCATCAGCCGTCCGACTGTCGTGTGTGCCGACCCGGTGTGGCCAGTTCGTGCTCGATGATCTGCGCGATCTCGGCGACGGGACGGGGCTGGTCCATATCGGCATGCGTGCTGTGGACGTCGTGAGCCCGGATGTCACCGGTGACGAAGGGGCGCCACCCATCGGACGAGGACTCGCCCGAGGTCGATCCGTCATCCGTCGATGTCGGACGGAGAAACACTAGGTCACCGTGATACATCTGCGGTACGTGATCGGCAGACAGCCGTAGGTCGTTCCGATAGATCGCACGTGCGGCATCCCAGATGGGCGCGGTATCGGGCGAATCGACGACCTCGCCGTACCGGCTCTGCGCCCATGCCCGGATCGCGTGATGAATGTTCTCATCCGAAGGCGCCGACTCGGCGGTGAGGGGACCCCCGGCACCGGGGACGCTGTCCATCATCGCGAGGAGGGCAACTTCGCGCCCCTGGCGTTCCAGTGCGGTGGCGATCGCGTGGGCGACCAGGCCGCCGAACGACCATCCCAGCAGTAGGAACGGACCGTCGTCCTGAACCGTGAGGATCTGCTCGAGATAGTCGGCGGCCATCGCCTCGATCGACTTCGGTAGCGGCGTCACTCCATCGAAGCCCCGTGCTTGCAGACCATATATGGGCTGGTCGGGGAGGTGGGCACGAAGGCCCATGTAGCACCAGCTCAGTCCGCCGCCCGGGTGGACACACCACAGCGGCGGTCCGGATCCTTCGCTTCGGATCGGCAAGATGACCGCGAACGGATCGAGCAGGCCGGGTTCGATTTCCTCCCCCAGGCGGGGTACCAGTTCGGCGATCGTCGGCGACTCGAAGATCACCCGGATGGGGACCTCCACCCCCGCCACCGACCGAATCCGGCTCACCAGCCGCGTCGCCGACAACGAATGCCCGCCCAGGTCGAAGAAGCTGTCATCGATCCCCACCCGGGAAACTCCGAGAACCTCGGCGTAGAGCGCCGCCAGCGTCTTCTCCACCGGTGAGCGCGGTGCCCGGAACGCCGCACCGGTGAACTCCAGGGCCGGCAACGCTTTCCGATCCAGTTTCCCGTTCACCGTCACCGGCAACCGGTCCACCACCACCACCGCCGCCGGAACCATGTAGTCCGGCAGCATCCCGGCCACGAAACGACGAACCTCGACACCTGTGCCGTTGCCAGCCCTGTCAGACACCACGTAAGCGCCCAATTCGGTTCCGGTGGTAGTGTCCCGGGCCACCACCACCGCCTGTGTCACGGCCGGATGTTCCAGGAGAACTGCCTCGATCTCCGCGGGTTCGACCCGGAATCCACGAATCTTGACCTGCTCGTCCGACCTGCCGCAGAACTCGAGCATGCCGCCGGCGGTCCAGCGCACGAGGTCCCCGGATCGATACATTCGTGCACCCACCGGTCCGAACGGGCACGCGACGAACCGCTCCGCCGTCAACCCCGGCCGACCCAGATAGCCGCGGGCCAACTGGGCCCCGGCGATATACAGCTCCCCCACCACACCCACCGGAACCGGAACCAAACCCGCACCCAGCACGAACACCCGCGTATTGCCCACGGGCGCCCCGATCGGCACACTCACCCGGCCGGCGAGTTCACCCTCGGGTAGCACGAAGGTTGTCGCGAAGACCGTCGTCTCGGTCGGCCCGTACCCGTTGACCAGGACCGGAGGATTGGAGCGCTCGCCCCGATACCATCCCCGCAACCCGGCCGGATCCAGCACCTCCCCGCCGAACACCACCAACCGCAGCACCGATTCCGCCCCCACCGCGGGATCGTCACGCTCGACCTCGGCGAACGCGTAGAACGCCGACGGCGTCTGGCCGAGAACCGTCACCCGCTCCCGAATCACGGCCTCCCACAAGGCGACCGGCGAACGCACCACGTCCCACGGCATCACCACAACCCGGGCCCCGTGCACCAACGCACCCCACAACTCCCACACCGAGAAGTCGAACGCCACCGAATGACACCACCCCCACACGTCCCCGGCATCGAAACCCGCCCACCCTGCCGTACCGGCGAACAGCGACACCACACTGCGATGGGTCACGGCGACACCCTTCGGAACGCCCGTGGACCCCGACGTGTACATCACGTACGCGGTGTTGTCCGGTGACGGCGGTGTTGCGCGGTCGCTGTCATCGGGGTTTTCCTCCTCCGAATGCCCGCCCTCTTCGGAGATGGCGTCGAGAAGCAGTCGGGGGATGCCGTTGTCGGGCAACATGCTTTCGGTCGTGGTGTCCGTGAGAATCATGAGCGGAGCGGCGTCGGCGAGAATGGTCCGGGTGCGTGCATCCGGATAGTTCGGGTCGATCGAGAGATATGCGCCCCCAGCCCGGAGAGTAGCCAGTAGCGCGATGATCAACTCGGGTGAGCGCTCCAGTGCGACCGCTACCAGCGATTCGGGTCCGACACCCGCGCCGATCAGGCGGTGTGCAAGCCGATTCGCTCGACTGCTCAGCTCCCGATAGGTCAAGTTCCGGTCACCGAACGTGACCGCCACCGTTTCCGGAGACGCAGCCACCCGGGCTTCGAACAGTCCGGGAATCGTCGAGTTCGGTATCGTTGTGCGCGTGGCATTCCCACGGTCCAGCACACGTGTGCGTTCGTCGGGCTCGAGGATCTCGTACCCCTCGATCCGCCCCTGCGGATCCTCGACAATGCACCCGAGCAACCGCACATACCGGGCCGCGACGGACTCCACCGTGGCCCGGTCGAACAGGTCACTCGCGTACTCGACCACCCCCGCCAGACCCTGCTCCCCGTCGGGGGTGAGACTGAACGACAAATCGAAACGCGACGTCCCCGTCGGCGCCGGCACCACCTCCCACACCAAACCAGGGAACTCGACCTCGGGAAAAGCAGTGTTCTGCATCGCAAACGACACCTGAAAGAACGGATGATAGGCCGTCGAACGAGCCGGATTCAGCAACTC
>NZ_JBHURF010000006.1:0-154186 GCF_042674125.1 Rhodococcus sp. NPDC056960
GCCTGGTGGCGGTCACGATCTCTATGTCGAGATCCGGATTCTGCGTGCGCAACTCTTCCAGGTTGGGAGCCAGGATGAACGCCCCGAATCCGTCCCGCCATGCGGGCACGGCTCGCCGAGCTATCCGACCGTTGCAGCGGCAGCGCTCTCGGCCGGCGCGCTCGTCCGGATGAGCCGATCGAACGCACTCAGGGCTGCCGTCGCTCCGGCGCCGGCGGCGATCACGATCTGCTTGTACGGGACGGTGGTGCAGTCACCGGCGGCGAACACGCCGGGTACCGACGTCTGACCGCGGTCGTCGATGACGATCTCGCCGCGAGCGGACAACTCGACCGTCCCGTCCAGCCACTCCGTGTTGGGGAGCAGACCGATCTGGACGAAGACACCCGCGAGGTCGAGCGTGTGCGCGGTGTCGGTCGAGCGGTCCTGGTAGGCCAGACCGGTGACCTTGTTGCCGTCTCCGAGGACCTCGGTCGTGAGGGTGTTCAGCAGGATGTCCGCGTTCGGGAGGCTGCGCAGCTTGCGCTGCAGCACCTCGTCGGCCCGGAGCACCGAGTCGAACTCGATGAGCGTGACGTGGTCGACGATTCCCGCGAGATCGATGGCCGCCTCGACGCCGGAGTTGCCGCCGCCGATCACGGCGACGCGCTTGCCCTTGAACAGCGGACCGTCACAGTGCGGGCAGTAGGTCACACCCTTGTTCCGGTACGCGTCCTCGCCGGGCACGTTCATCGAGCGCCACCGTGCACCCGTGGACAGGATCACGGTACGCGCGAGAAGGGAAGCGCCGCTGCCCAGTTCGATCTCGACGAGACCGTTCTCGGTGGCAGCCGGCACGAGCTTCGCGGCCCGCTGGGTGTTCATGATGTCGACGCCGTACTGGCGGACGTGATTCTCGAGCGCGGACCCGAACTGGGGGCCCTCGGTGTACGGGACGGAGATGAAGTTCTCGATCGCCATGGTATCGAGCACCTGCCCGCCGAAGCGTTCCGCGGCGATGCCGGTGCGAATTCCCTTGCGCGCGGCGTAGACCGCGGCCGCGGCACCGGACGGGCCGCCTCCGACCACGAGCACGTCGAAGGGATCCTTCTCGCCGATCGCGGCGGCCGCACGCTCGGCGGCGCCGACGTCGAGCTTGCCGATGATCTCCTCGAGGCTCATCCGGCCGGAACCGAAGAGCTCGCCGTTCAGGAAGACCGTCGGCACGGCCATGATCTGGCGGCCGTCGACCTCGTCCTGGAACAGGGCGCCGTCGATCGCGACGTGGCTGATGCGCGGATTGAGCACGCACATCAGATTCAGGGCCTGCACGACGTCCGGGCAGTTCTGGCACGACAGCGAGAAGTAGGTCTCGAAGTGGAAGTCACCGTCGAGGTCGCGGACCTGCTCGAGCAGCTCGGCGGACTCCTTCGACGGGTGACCGCCGACCTGGAGCAAAGCCAGTGCGAGCGACGTGAATTCGTGACCGAGCGGGATGCCGGCGAAGCGGACCGCGATGTCGGTGCCGCTGCGGCGGACGGCGAACGACGGGCGTCGCGCGTCGTCGTCTCGGCGTTCGTAGGTGACCTTGTCCGACATCGCCGCGATCTCGGTGAGCAGTTCGGCGAGTTCGGCCGACTTGGGTCCGTCATCGAGCGAGGACACGAGCTCGATCGGCAAGGTCAGCCTTTCGAGCAGGGACTTCAGTTGGCCGGCGAGCGAGGCTTCAAGCATGCGGATCTACTCCATCGATCGGGAGGACAGGGGATCGGGAACCGGAGTACCTGGGCAGGTCCGGAAAGTGTTGGTGCGACACCGATTGCCCCCACGGGAGCTGAGCACCGGGAACCGAGGGCACGGGCCCAGAAGACCTGGGCCCGTGCCGACGGAACGACTGGGCTGCGTCAGATCTTGCCGACGAGATCCAGCGACGGAGCGAGGGTCTCTTCGCCCTCTTCCCACTTGGCCGGGCAGACCTCGCCCGGGTGCGACCGGACGTACTGGGCGGCCTTGACCTTGCGCACCAGCTCGGCGGCGTTGCGCCCGATGCCTTCCGCGGTGACCTCGGTGAACTGGATGACACCGTCGGGGTCGACGAGGAAGGTGCCGCGGTCGGCCAATCCCTCGTTCTCGCGGAGGATCTCGAAGTTCCGGCTGATCTCCTGGGTCGGGTCACCGATCATCGCGTACTTGATCTTGCCGATGGTGTCGGACGATCCGTGCCACGCCTTGTGCGTGAAGTGGGTGTCGGTCGACACCGAGAAGACCTCGACGCCGAGACGCTGCAGCTCCTCGTAGTGGTCGGCGAGGTCGCCGAGTTCCGTCGGGCAGACGAAGGTGAAGTCGGCCGGGTAGAAGAAGAAGATCGCCCACTTGCCCGCAACGTCGTCCGCGGACACGGTGGTGAACGCGCCGTCCTTGAACGCATTCGCGGCGAAGGGCTTGATCTGCTGGTTGACCAGGGCCATTGAAAGAAAACCTCTATTCGGTGGAGACGGGAAGGCGATACCGACGAGGCTATCCAGCTGTCTGGAATAGGTCCAATCTATGAGACCTATTCCATAGATTGGATGGAGCTATCAATGTTCCCGGCCGATACGCCGCGGCGCAGGTCAGCGCCGTACTTTCCCTGCGCCGCCCGAGGCCGCCGCCCGGCGTGCGGTGTGACCACCGTGACACTCCCAGACCCGGGAGTTGACGCGGCCGTCAGCCCGCGGCCTCACCCCGGCCGCGGGGCTACCCGGAACCGGAATCACGCAGTCCTATCGTGGTGTGGTGAGCGATGACAGCTGGGCCGGTTTGGCCGACCTCTTCGCGGATGAGGCGTATGCCTCGGTGAAGGGCCGCGTGCGCACATACGTGTTGCACCGGCAATTGCTCGAGCACTTACCGGCACCACCCGCCACGGTGCTGGATATCGGCGGCGGTGCGGGCCATCAATCGTTTCCGCTGGCCCACGCCGGCTACGACGTGACCCTGCTGGACCCGTCGCCGGCGATGCTGGACAAGGCGCAACAGCGACTCCAGCGGCTACCCGAGGAGACCCGGCGCCGGGTGACGCTCGTCCGGGCCGACGGCGAGAACGCCGTCACGGCAGTCGACGGTCGACGGTTCGACGCCGTGTTGTGCCACGGGGTGCTCGGGTACCTCGAGCAGCCGGAACCGCTGGTCGACCAGATGTGCCGATGCGCCGCCCCGGGTGGCGTCGTCTCGATCATGACGGGCAACGCCAGGACGCTGGCGGTGCGCCCGGCGCTGGAACGGCGGTGGGAAGACGCCCTCGCGGCGTTCGACGCCACCGGCGAGATCGGGGTGCTGGGCGTAGCGACTCGCGCCGACACCGTCGAGCACCTGAGCGCTCTCCTGCAGAACGGGGGTGTGACGCCACTGCAGTGGTACGGGGTCTGGCTGTTCACCGACTGGCTCGACTTCAGCGGAACCGAACTCGACCCGGCCGATGAACAGCAGGTCGCGACGATCGCCGCCGTCGAACTCGAGGCCGGCAGACGAGACCCCTACCGCCAGCTCAGCCGCCCCTTCCATCTCGTGGGACGCAAAGAGGCGGCCCCACAACACATCTAGCCGAGGTGGGCCGACAGCAACCATGCGGGCAGCATCGTCCTGCCCTTGTCGTCCTGCTGCCAGTTCGCGGCCTGCTCCGGGCCGAGCAGGGCATGGATGAATGCCGGGCGAATGTCGTCGACGGACCAGAACTCGGCCACGGCCTCGCGTAGCTCGTCTTCGGTCACCGGATTCGGTCCCTCCCCCTCCGGGAAGGCGCCCTTCGCGAACACCAGGATGTAGTAGGACGCGCCGGGAGCGGCCGCCCGGGCGACGGCGCGCAGGTAGTCGCGCCGCCGGTCCACGGGAAGCGAATGGAACAGGGTGCTGTCGACGATGGTGGCGAATCGGCCGTCGAATCCCGTGAACGAACAGATGTCCGCCACCTGATACGTGGCCGTCGTCAACCCGCGATCGGCCGCGGCCGCCTCGGCCGCCGCGATGGCCGTCGGCGACAAGTCCAGACCGACCACCGTGTACCCCTGAGCCGCCAGGTGCAGCGACGTCTCGGCGTGCCCGCACCCCGCATCCAGCACGTCGCTGCGAAACTTGCCCTCCGCTATCAGCTCGGCAATCTCGGGCTGCGGCTCACCGATGTTCCACGGCACCTGTCCCGAAAAATCCTCCGCCTTGCCTCGGTAGATGTCATCCCACGGCGCAACCTGATCGTCATCGGTCATGACATCGACGGTACGCCCGCGCCGCCGCCTCGGCTGTGATGAGCCTCCGGATTCGACTCGCCGAGTTCGATTCGGACAGTCGAATCCGGATTCCGTCACCTCACGAGCGGCGGCCGGTGAGTATGGAACCTGGTGGCATTCTGGAAGGCGATGGCCGCATTCAACAAGACGGTGTCCATCCAGTATCCCGCTGTCATCTGCAGCCCGATCGGCATACCGTCCGAGCGGAATCCACACGGAATCGAAATCCCCGGAATCCCGGCGAACGGCTGGACGAAATTGGTGCGTGACACGTCCATCATTTCGGAGTGCTCGAGCTTGCCGAGACGAGGCGTTGCGATCGGCACGGTCGGGCTCACGAATACGTCGACTTCGTCGAAGAATTCCTCGAGGTTGCGAACGAACAGCTGCCGGTACATTGCAGCCTCGGCGAATTGGGTCGCGGTGACCGAACGGCCGTGTTCGAGTGACATCACAACTTCGGGGTCGAGATCCTCGACCGGTCGGTCGAGATAGTCGCCGTAGAGCGCGAAGAAGTTCGCCGTCACCATCGGATAGAAGTGAGTTCGGCATTGTTCGGCACCCGGCACGTGCACCTCTCGGATGTGTGCACCGAGGTCACTGAGGGTACCGATGGCCGTGTTGACTGCCGCCAGGATCTCACTGTCCACATCGTCCATGAAGTAGTTCTTCGGGACGCCGATCCGGAGACCCTCGAGTCCTACACGACCGTGACCGAGGGTGTGGTCACGACGTCGCCGGACCGACGTCACATCGGCCGGGTCGTACGCGTCCATGGCGTGGAACAACCGGGCAGCGTCGACGGCCGTCCGTGCGAGCGGCCCCCCGACGGTGAAGGTCGCCACGCGGGTCGATGCGGTACGTCGGTTGGAGAGGCGGCCCGCCGACGGTCGCAGGCCGACGAGCCCGTTCAGGCTCGCCGGGATCCGGATCGATCCGCCGGAATCGCTCCCGATCGATGCCGTTGCCATCCCCGCAGCAACGCCGGCGGCAGAACCCCCGCTCGATCCGCCCGCGATGCGGTCCAGACCCCACGGATTCCGGCACGAACCGTGGTGAATGTTCTGGTTCGTCACCGACTGGCAGTACTCCGACTGGTTCGCCTTCGCCACGACGACAGCGCCCGCCTCCTTCACTCGGTCGATGACGAAACAGTCTTCGGATGCGCTGTGGGCGTATGCAAACGATGTTCCGTTGGTCGTCGGCGTACCCGCCACATCGAAGTTGTCCTTGACCGTGAGAGTCATTCCGTACAGCGGACCGGGCCAGAAGCCGTTCTCGACCTGCTCGTCGAGTCGACGTGCCTCGGCAATCGACTCTTCCTGACGAATTGTGATCAGCGAGGTGATCTCCGGCTCGTACTTCTCCATGTGGTCGAGGTTGGACCGGACCGCGGCTTCTGCGGATGTGTTTGCTGTGGTGATCATTCCAGCTCCATCGTCGTGGGTCGTGGCCGCCCGGATCCGCGGCAGTATCTGCGGCCGGAAACGGTGGCGTGCTCGTACTCTGGCGGGAGTAGAAACTCGGTGGCGAATATGTCAGGAAAGCGTGCGGGCAGGCGCCGTCATGTCCGGAAACCGGCCGTAGCGGGTACCGATCCAGCCGTCAGCATGCGCAGGATAGTGACTCGTCAGGCCCTGGTCGGCGGCACCATGGGCACCACGGGGCCTGTCGCACGGCCTTGATCGTCGAGGATGTGACCGACGTGCTTGCTGATCTGCATGACCACGGACCGGTCCGCCACTCGCGCCCCTGGCAAGAGCTTTTCGAAGAGCAGCTCGAACCGGTGGACGTCATTCAGCGTGCGCAACCAGACGGACAGGATCAGGTTGTATTCGCTGGCTACGAGTACGGCTAACCGCACTTCCTCGATACGTCCCAGAGACGTCCTGAGCCGCTCCACGAGAGTGGCGGGAACCTGCATGAAGTACCAGGCGTAGACAGGCCACTCCGAGTAGGTGCGGGCGATATCGGTACGCAGCCCGAGGGAACCGTCACGCCGCATCGTCGCGATTGCGTCGACCACCCGCTGGTTGCTGACGCCCGCCAACTCCGCGATCGCGGTGGTCGATGCTCGGCCGTCGATGCTCAGTTCGTGGTGGATCACTCGTTTGAGCTCCGGAGCGACGGTTCTTGCAGCGCGTGGACGCGGAGGGCGCGACCTCGGCACCTGGTCGACCTGTGCGGGTGCCAAGGTCCGGAGCCTCCAGTTCCCCGCTTCGAAGAGAACTTCGGTGATGAGGTGCGTCCGGGCTCGTCGAATATCCGGGTACTCACCGAGCCGGTGGAGCAGGAATCGGGAGGCTTCGCCCGAGTTCTGGGCGATCACGGTCAGCAGAAGGTCGCGACCTCCCGCAGTGAGATCGATGCTGGACACCAACGGGTCTTCGGCGAGTATCTGTGCGGTGAGCGCTGCTCTTCCCGGTCGGCATTCCACTTCGACCAGCGCGATGTGACCCGAAAGTGCTGCCGCATAACCGGTGATCCAGATGAGGCCCGCCTCATGGAGCCGACGGAACCGTCGCGACAAGGCCACGGGATCGACTCCCAGAATTCCGGCGAGGGATTTCCACGTTGCCCGAGGCTCGATCTGCAGTGCGTGCATCAGGGCAAAATCGACGTCATCCGGCTCGTAATCCTGCATAGTGTGTCCTTCGATTCCGCAGACATGAACCTTACATGCCCGAAATGAGGGGCTCCGGCGACTGCGACGTCACAGTCCGACGGAGTCGCGCACATCCGTTTCAGAGGTGTCGACGTCGCGACGGCGGTGATCTGTATTCAGGAACAACGCCAGTACCGCGATGGCTACACAGATTGCGGCACACGTGGCCCAGACGGCGTGGTAGGAACCCAGCGACGAGACGGTCTTGTCGACGCCACCGACATCGACCGTGGTCAGCATCGACGACATCACCAAGGCGAAGATCGCCCCGGCGATCGAACCGGCTCCGGTGCGGGAGGTGTTGTAAATCCCTGATGCAATTCCGACGGAATCCGATGGAGCACGATCGACGATGACGGCCGGCACGAGTCCGACGAGGATTCCGATGCCGAAACCCTGAAGGAACAGGTACACGGCAAAGACTGGAGCGCTCGCGGGGACGACGATCATCAGTGTGTAGGCGCAGGCGGTCAAGACCGCGCCCAGCGCGATGGCATGATGCCGGGCGCTCGCACGTGCAGTCCGGTCGCTGAGCGTGGAACCGAGAAATGCGCCTGCGGCGTTGACGGCCAGCAGCGTGCCGGCAAAGGAAGCGCTGACACCGAGACCGAACCCGTAGACGTCCGGGTCGGATCGCATGAACAGCGCAGTCGGCGCCTGGGATCCGAAAATCTGTGCTCCGATCAGAGCGGCGATCACCACGGGCAGCACGAGGCGTCCCCGAGCCATGACCGCGAAGTCGACGAGCGGATCGGTGACGCGACGCTCGACCAGAACCCAGACGACGAGTACAACCGTTCCTCCCACGATCAGCATCACGATCAGGGGGTCGGACCAGCCGAGACTGTTGCCGTTCGACACGCCACTGAGGAGTGCCAGCAAACCGGACGCCAACAGAATCGCGCCCTTCCAGTCGACCGTCGCTCGACTCCGCGCAACGGTCTCGCGGACGAGGAAGCGTGCGGTCGGAACGCACACGAGCATCATGACGGCCGGAACGAGAAGAACGAGAGTGAGGTTCTCGAGGGTCGTCATCATCGCTCCGGATACCAGACCTCCGACAAGAACTCCCGCAGTGAGGGAGCCGACCAGGTAGGCAATATTCCGGCCGGCTGTCTCTTGATCGCGATCACGCACGATGGCGAATTCGAGAGGAAGGAACGCGATCAACGGCGCCTGGAGCACGCGGCCTGCCAGGAGCAATCCGAACGTCGGAGCCAACGCGACAAACAGCGAGCCGACAGCGACCAAGGCTGCTGCGACTACCAGCATCCGACGGTGCCCGTAGATGTCGCCGAGTTTGGCAATGATCGGGACAAAAGCTACCGACGTCAACAGGAATATCACATTGACCCAGTTCAGAGCGGCCGCCGAAACATCGTGCGCCTCTCCGATACTAGCGAGAAGAGGCGGATACCAGCCCTGGAGCAGCCCACTGCCGAACTCCATGACGATGAGAAAGCCGACGACGGCGAAGGCTCCAGAATCAGCCTTCTCCGGGTCGCGCGAAAGACCTGCGCGCATCTGGTACTCCTTCACAGAATGGACAACGGGGACCGAACGATGGTCACCGCCACTGCTGTCACTTGGGCGAGGCGTCCGGAAACGCGGCCAAATGACAGCGTTCGCGCGGGAACAGCTGCGCAAGCGTTCGAATTCGCCGACTATCCGCGCTGCAGCTGCCACCACGGGCTCCGGGGACGGATCACGGCCAAGCAACCGACCTTGCACCTACAGCTATTTTTGATTCATACTTTCTCATAACATGGTGGAATGACGTCAGGAGTATAGATCGTGACCATGAAGTTGCTCAGTCCACTGCGCGTCGGCAAAGTCGATGCAGCCAACCGAGTTTTCATGGCACCGTGCACCCGGCTCCGCGCCGACCTCGACCAAGTCCCGACGCCGATAATGGCGGAGTACTACGCGCAACGCGCGAGCGCGGGAGTCATCATCACCGAAGGCATCAATCCGTCCCCACTCGGACGGGGGGAACTCAACCAGCCGGCGATGTACTCGGACGCGCACGAACGTGGATGGGAACCCATAGCCGATGCCGTGCACCGGGCCGGCGGCCGAATCTTTGCCCAGCTCATGCACGTCGGGCGCATTTCGTTTCCGGAACTGCTTCCGGGAGCGGTCACCCCGGTGGCGCCTTCTGCCGTACAGCCCGATCCCGGGTTCCGGGGATACTCGATCAGGTGCCCACGCCACGACCGGCCCTTCCCGACTCCAGATGCGCTGGACGGCACCGGAGTAGCTCGAGAAATCGGATGCTTCGTGGACGCCACGACGCGAGCAATTCGAGCAGGATTCGACGGAGTCGAGATCCACGCCGCCGGCGGATACCTGCCCATGCAATTCCTCTCGTCGGGTACCAATCTGCGCACGGACTCCTACGGAGGCTCGATCGAAAACCGGTCGCGGTTCCTGCTGGAGTGCATCGAAGGAGCCGCCGAACGAGTGGGCGCCGAACGCATCGCGGTGAAACTATCACCCGGCTTCTACTTCAACGACGTCCACGACGAGGACAGCACCGCCCTCTACACCTATGTCTCCCAACGACTGAGTGCCATGGGGTTGGCCTTCATCGAGGTATCGGACTACCGGGGCCGGCACTCCGAGGACGGCATCGATCCGATCAACCTGATTCGCCGCAACTACGACGGCGTCGTCGTGGCCAACGGCGGCTTCGACCAGCACTCCGCCGAGGAACTACTCCAGTCGGGGGCCGCAGACGCGGTGAGCTTCGGAGGAACCTTCATCGCGAACCCCGACCTTCCGAAGCGCTTCGAGACCGGTGCGCCCCTGAACGCACCGGTCCGGTCCACCTACTACACCAGCCCCACCGGACATTTCGACGTGGGATACACCGACTACCCGGCCATGTCCGCCCAGCCGTCGACCCCGACCGTACTTGCCCCTACCGACCGGTGAACCGTGGAGCACGCCGCTCGACGAACGACCGCGGTCCCTCGAGCGCGTCCTCGGTACCGAAGACACGCCCGGCGAGCTCGGCCTCGATACCGAATGGCGATTCCATCGCGGCCCCCTTGACGACGATCTCCTTCGTCGCTCGTGTCGCCAACGGTCCGGCCGCGCAGATGAGCTCAGCGATCCGCAACGCCTCGTCCACCAGATCGGCGGCCGGAACGACACGATTCACCAGTCCCACCTCGCGCGCCCGGTGGGCGTCGAGGGGAGCCCCCGTGAGGAGCATCTCCATGGCGACGGCCCACGGCACCTGGCGCGCGAGCCGCGACACGGTGCCGCCCGCTCCGACCAGCGCGAGCCGTGTCTCGGGGGTCGCGAACGTCGCGTGCTCGGCGGCGAGGCGAATGTCCGTCCCCAGCAACAGTTCCATGCCGCCCGCGATGCAGGCACCGTTGACCGCGGCGATGATCGGCGTGTAGACGTCGGAGAATATTCGTTTGCTCGGATCGGGGATCACCGCGCCCAGATTGCCGCCGGTCAGCGTGGGAATGAACTCCTCGAGGTCGGCGCCCGCACAGAACGCGCGATCTCCGGTACCCGTCAGGACGGCGACGCGGATGCGGTCATCGGCGTCGATCTCCGAGAACACGTCTCCGAGCCGTTCGAACATCTCGGCGCTGATGGCATTACCCACCCGTGGCCGGTTGAGGCGTACGACGCAGATCCCGTCGGACTGCTCCACCACGATCGAGTCGGGGACACCGTCCACAACGCTCACACTCATCTCACTCCGATCCTTCCGGCGTCGTCCCGGACCTCGGGGGACGTCGGCCGCTGCCGGATCATCGCGGCCCCTTCCATGGACAGCACGCGTGTGTGGCCTCGATCGAGCAGTCCCTGCCAGGTGACGACGGCGCGTCCGTCGGCGCGCATGCGCACCGTGCGGATCACCATGCTGCCGGTCAGCGTGTCCCCCGCGTACGCGGGGGCGTGCAGTCTCATCTCGTCGAAGCCGAGGCCCGCGACCATCGCCGTGCGATGGAGCACGGCCTCGAATTCGAGGACCTGAAGGATGGCCAGCACGTGCAACCCGCTGGCCACCAGACCACCGAACTCGGACTTCGCCGCCGCATCGCGGTCCAGATGGAACGGGAACGGATCCCATTTGCGTGCGAACTCGACGATCTCCTCTTCGCTGACGAATCGGCATCCCAGCGGGATCCGCTGCCCGGCTTCGAAGTCGTCTGCATAGACCGTGGCGTGCTCCGCGACAGTCGGTCGCGCAATCTGTCGTCCTGACCCCTGCATCGACTCAGCGTTCTGCCGTCTCGTACATCTCGTCGATGATCGCGGCGTACTTGCTCACGATCGAGGCCCGTTTGAGCTTCATGGTCGGCGTGAGCTCGTCCCGGCCCGGCACCCAGTCGCCCTCGAGGACGCGGTAATTCTTGATCTGCTCGGGGCGGGACAATCCCGAATTCGCACGTGCCACCGCATCGTCCAGCTCGGCCTTGACGATCGGGTGGTCCAGGAGTTCGGACGCATCGTCCGCCTCGACGCCGTGTGCCCGGGCGAACCGAAGCACCTCGTTCGCGTCGAGCACCACGAGCGCGACGTTGTAGGGGCGACGGTCACCTATCACCACGACGTGGTTGACGAGACCGGTGGCCCGCGCGAGCGCACTCTGGATCAGCGTCGGCGACATGTTCTTGCCGGCGGCGTTGATGATGATGTCCTTCTTGCGGTCGACGATGCGCAGGTAACCGTCGCCGTCGACCCGTGCGACATCCCCCGTGTGCAGCCAACCGTCCCGGTCGATCGCCTCCGCGGTGCGTTCGGGCATGCCGCGGTAGCCACGCATCACGTTGGGACCCTTGAGAAAGAGCTCGCCGTCCTGCGCGAGGCGGACGGTCACCCCGTCCAGCGCCGGGCCGACCGTGCCGAACCGGACCCGCGACGGCGGGTTGGCCGCGCAGACCGCCGACGACTCGGTCATGCCGAAAGCCTCCCCCATCGGCACACCGAGGGCGTGGAAGTATTCGACCATCTCGGAGTCGACCGGCGCGCCGCCAACGATCGACGCCGAGATACGGTCGAGCCCGACCTGTCGTCGGAGATTCCGTAGTAGTTCCGCTTCGTCCGGCGTGAAGTCGAAGTCGGGGCGTTCGAGGCCGGCCTCGAACGCTTTCTGCTCCGCGCGGACCCGCGCGATCCCCAACTCGATGACGCGCCTGATCTCTCTCCTGCGCTCCTCCTCCGCCACACTTGCCACCGCATTGTCGATGTCGGTGCGCAGTTTCTCCCAGACTCGCGGCGTCGATGCGAAGAAACTAGGACGCACGTCCTTGAGGTCGGCGAAAATCCGGGCCGGGTCGGCGCAGATACTGACGCTGAATCCCAGCATCATCGCGACGTAGTGGTCCATCATTCTCGCCATCGCGTGCGCCATCGGCAGGAACGACAGCTGGTTGGCTCCCTGTGGGATCTCCATCCGTTCGACGAAGGTCCGCATGGCGAACGTGATATTCGCGTGGGTCAGCTCGACGCCCTTCGGGTCGCCCGTCGTGCCGGCCGTGTACACCAGGGTCGCGACGTCGTCGGGCGAGACGGCTGCCGCGGCCGCTTCCAGATCGAAATCGGCGTCGGCCTCGCCCGCCAGGGTGTCCCAGTCGGTCAGGTCGTGCGGCTCCGAGGACATGACGACGACCCTGTCGACGATGGCGCCCAGTTCGGCCGCACGCTCGGCGAACGCCGCCTCCGTGAACACCGCCCGGGTACCGGAGTTGTTCAGAACGAAGCGCATGGCCTCGAGCGAGGCACTGTTGTAGAGCGAGAAGCTGGTGATTCCCAGATGGAGGGCGGCCGAGTCGACGAAGTGGAATTCTCGCCTCGAAGTGAAGAGCAGCGCGATGGTGTCGCCGCGGCGCAACCCCAGACCCGCCAGCACCGCCGCAGCCGTTCGCACCTGTTCCGCATACTGCGCCCAGCTCATAGCGGGGATTTCGTCGGTCGCGTGGAACGCGACCTCGTCAGGGCGCTGTCGAAGCGTGAGCTGAAATGCCTCGGGCAGTGTACCCGCGTAGAGGGCCTTCTGCCTGTCCGCCGGCATGGTCATGGCTGGTCCTTTCGGCAATCCCCGAAATCGGTTGGCTCGACATGAGATAGGCGCGGATTGTCAGACCTCGGTAGCGCGCTCACCCAGGTGCTGCTCGAGTACCTCGGCCACGTCCTCGGCTGTCCACGTATCCCGGCCGACACCGCGCTCGGGGAAGCTGGGCAGGTTCATCACCTTGAGATCGCGCTTCTCGAGGCGCAGCACTCGACCGGTGAATGCGACGCGGTCGCTCATCAGGTAGACCGCCAGCGGTGCGATCTCGTCGGGCGACGGAAGTGTCGAGTAGTCGATACCCGCAATGGGATTGGCCTCCAGCATCGGGGTTCGTGCGCTCGGCGCGATCGCATTGACCTTGATCCCGTGGCCCTGCAGATCCACGGCCCATCCGTACGTGAGGGACGACACCGCGCCCTTCGTCGCCGCGTACGCGCTCGTGCCGGATCGGCCGAGATGCGCGGTCGAGGTGACGTTGACGATCCTGCCGCCGCCCGACCCGACCATGGCTCGCGCGGCGTGGAGCCCGACGAAAGCCGAGCCCAGTAGATTCGTCTCGACCAGCGCGCGGTAATCGGCTTCGGTGTCCGCGAGCACGTCGCCCATGTGCATGATGGCGGCGTTGTTGACCAGCGCGTCGATGGCGCCGAAGCACTCGACGCACTGCCCGACGATCGCCGCTGCCTCGTCCCAGTTCGCGATCGACCCGACGTACGGCTCGGCCCTGCCGCCCGACGCGCGGATCTCGGCGACGACGCCGTGCGCCCGGTCCCGGTCGATGTCGTTGACCACCACGGCCGCGCCCGCGGCAGCCGCCGCGAGGGCATAGCTCCGACCGAGCCCCCCTCCCGCACCGGTGATCACGACTGCCTGATTATTCAGTATTCCCACGTGTGAGAGCTCCTTCTGGTCAGATGGTGACAGGCTGCGCCGCGCGCTGGTCCGTGCTGCCGATCGGGGCACCCCACGACGCGGTCAGCTCTCGCCAGTCGCCGTACTCTGCTGGACTCGACGGCGTGCCGGGCGGTGTCTTACTGAACCGCGGCGCCGGCGCCGGTTGCGCCACACCGTCAACCGAGAGGATCGTCGACCGCGCCTTGATGTGCTCATGCTCCGCGGCCTCCGAGAGGCCCAGAACAGGTGTGCAGCAGGCGTTCGTGTCTTGAAACAGCTCCGTCCACTCTCGACGGGTCCGGGTCAGGAAGAGCGCCGACAGTTCACCGGCGAGGGCGTTCCAGTTCACCGGGTCGAGGCGCTCCGCCTCGCTCATGCTCTCGATACCGGCCACGGCGGCGAACTCGTCGTAGAAGGGCTGTTCGAGGGCCCCGAGCGCCATGTACTTGCCGTCGGCCGTCTGGTACGTGCGGTAGAACGGTGCTCCGCCGTCGAGTATGTTGCTTCCACGTTCGGCGCGCCATCGCCCGGCATTGCTCAGGCTGAAGTAGAGCGTGGACAGGACGGTCGCCCCGTCCACCATCGCCGCGTCGACGACCTGCCCCACGCCCGATCGGGATGCCTCCCACACGGCCGCGAGCAGTCCCATTGCCAGGAGCATGCCGCCACCGCCGTAGTCGCCCACGTAATTCAGCGGCGGGAGCGGGGCCGAACCCGACTCCCCGATCAGGTCGAGGGCTCCCGTCAACCCGATGTAGTTGATGTCGTGTCCCGCGGTCTGGGCGAGCGGTCCGTCCTGCCCCCATCCCGTCATCCGTCCGTACACGAGCTTCGGATTGCGCTCCCGCATCTCTTCCGGACCGAGGCCGAGTCGCTCCGCGGTTCCCGGGCGGAAGCCCTCGATCACGACGTCGGCCTGCTCGATGACCGCGATCAGGTCGGTTCGGGCCGCCGGGTCCTTGAGGTCGAGTTCCCACACGGTCCTGTTCCGCTCGATCAAGTCGAGCGGCGGCGGGTCGACGGGCCCCGCCTTCGCCTTCCGCGGGCGCTGCACCCGGAGGACCTCCGCGCCCAGGTCGGCCAAGAGCATCGCGCAGAAGGGCGCCGGGCCGATCCCTGCGAGCTCGACCACTCGCAGGCCCGCCAGTGGGCCTCGTGGGCGTACTCCGCTGTTGTCCATCTTCAAGTCACTCCAGTCTTCGACAGATAGGAATAGGGGGCGGCCTTGCGCGCCGAAAGCAGTTGGAAGCTCGAATTCTCCGCGTCTGCCCTTTCCGAGGGGCTCGCGAAATGTCGTTCGGCAGAATGGCCGAACCCCCTCGACGAAACGCGTAAGGGATTCGGGGTTAATTTTGAGAGTACGTTGCTCATATCCCTCGGTCAAGCAATTTCTGTGATCTGATTCACCGGAACCGCGCCTGGGCACGGACGTCACATTCGCCCGGAAACACCGTTGTCAGTAGGACTTCGGGAGCCCCAGCGAGTGTTCGGCGACGAAGTTCAGGACCATCTCCCGCGACACGGGAGCAACCTGGATCAGACGCGCCAGCCACCACATGTCGGTCAATCCGTACTCGAGCGCGAAGCCGTTTCCGCCGTGCACCTGAATGGCACTGTCGAGGCAGTGAACTCCGGCCTCGCCGGCGAGGTACTTCGCCATGTTCGCGGTCTCCCCCGCCGACAATCCGGCGTCGTAGAGCCTGGCAGCCTTCTCCATCATCAAGCGGGCCGACTCCAACTCGACCTTTGCCGCGGCGAGCGGGTGCGCGACGCCCTGATGTTTGCCGATCGGCACACCCCACACCTCACGCTCGTTGACGTACCGGGTTGCCTTGTCCAGCGCGTAGCGACCGATCCCCACACAGAACGCGGCACCGAGCACCCGCTCGGGATTGAGACCGTCGAACACGGCGCGGAAACCCCGGTGCAACTCACCGACCAGCCGGTCGGCCTCGAGCGTCACGTCGTCGAAGAACAACGTCCACTGCTTGTCCGGCGCCTCCAGTGCGGTCGGAACCAGCTGCCGGGTGAGCCCGGGCGCATCGCTGTCGACGATGAAGAGCGACAGTTGCCCCTTGCCGGTCTTCTCGTCGGTCCCGGTCCTGGCCACGACCAGAATGGCATCGGCACCCTCGACGCCGGAGATGAACGTCTTCGTGCCCGACAGCACGTATTTGCCGTCGACGACGCGGGCCGAGGTCGATACCCCCTGCGAGTTCGATCCCGCCTCCGACTCGGTGAGCGCAAACGAGAACTTGAGTTTCCCGGTGGCGAGGCCCCGCAGCCACCTTTCCTTCTGCTCGTCCGTGCCGTGCTTGGCGAGGATGCTGCCACCGATCGACTGCGAGTAGACGAGCAACTGGAGCGGGCATCCCGCCGCGGCCAACTCCTCGGCGACGATCGCCAGCTGCCAGAGCCCTCCGCCACCACCCCCGTACTCTTCCGGCAGGCTGACCCCCAGGAATCCGAGTGCGGCGAGCTCGTTCCAGAGTTCGTCGACCGGCAGTCCCTGGCGTGTCTTCTCCATGAAGTAGTCATGGTCGAATTTCTTGGCCAGATCGGCGACGACCTGACGGAGCGCGGTCTCATCCTCCGACGGGACCAGGCTCATTACGGGCATAGCGTTCGCCACTTGTTCTCCCTTCTTCGCACCAGTGCGAAACGGTCGCGGATTTCCGGCCCGGCCGGACCGAGCGCATTCCCGAGACCAAGAACGTTCGTTTACCGGCCGACGGTAGCACCGGTTCCGGACCGGCACCAGATCCACACGAATCCAGCCCAGTCGTGGCACCTTCATGCGGTAAGTTGCCGCCCGAAGAGAGTTGAGGTGCAGCTCCGCGAGACCATCGAAGGTTCCCAAACCTTTTGAGAACGTTCGTTTACTCGCAATCGTCGATCGTGTTACTTTGGTGATCCACCGCGGGACTCCGTGGTGCGAACTTTCACCACCGGGAGACGAGAGATATGGGCTACCCACTTCCCAAGGGCAATTCGTTGCGGGGGCCGTTTCAGCCGATGCGTTTCGAGGCGACGGTCGAGGAGTGCATTGTGACGTCGGGGGAGATTCCGCGGGAGTTGTCGGGTGGTTTCTATCGGTCGGGTCCGACGTGGCGTCGTCCGTCGAAGCAGGGTACGACCCCGTTGATCAGTATGGACGGGATGGTGCAGGGTCTGGTTTTGGACAATGGTCGGGCGGATTTTCGGAATCGGTGGATTCGGACGCCGAAGTTCGTGGCGGAGGAGCGGGCGGGGCGGGGGTTGTTCGAGTGGACCGACGGGGGGTTCGGGGATTGGCGTGATCACGCGTACGGCGATGTCGTGCGTGACGAGTTCACGGCGGGGGTTCCGCAGGGGACGAACAACATCAATATTTTCCCGTTCGCGGGGGAGGTGTTGGCGTCGGGTGAGCAGGGTGGGCCGCCGATCGCGTTGGATCCGATCACCCTGCAGACGCGGGGGGTGGTGCCGTGGTCGAGTAAGTTGTCGGCGGGTTTGCACGCGAAGTCGTCGTTCGGGGATGCCTCGTTCACGGCGCATCCGAAGTGGGATCACGACACCGGGACGTTGTATGGGTGGAATTGGCGGGACGAGGCGCCGTTCGTGACGATCCATATCGTGCATCCGGATGGGGTGGTGGAGTCGCGGGATCTCGAGGATGCCCCGTATAACACGGTGGCGCATGATATTTGGTTGACGCCGGAGTGGATTGTGATGCCGTTTCAGCCGTTCACGGCGGATCGGAAGCAGATCACCGAGCGCAAGTTGGGGATCTGGGGGTGGGATGCGTCGTTGCCGATCGTGATCGCGTTGATTCCGCGGCATGATCTGCAGGGGCAGGTGCGGTGGATCACCACGGATCTGCCGGCGGAGTATGTGATGCACACCTTGTCGGCGAATGTCGAGGGTGATCTGTTGATGTTGGATGCGCCGATCTTCAACCGGCCGCCGTTTCCGTTCGCGGAGGATTTCGCGGAGGGGGAGGATGTGGCGTTGTTCTTCTCGGTGTCGCGGAGTTTTCTGGGTCGGTGGACGATCGATCTGAAGACCGGGGCGGCGAAGACGGAGCAGCTCTCGGATCGGCCGTCGGAGTTGCCGAAGGTCGACGAGCGGTTCTACGGCAAGGGGTACACGTTCGGTTTCCAGGTCGGTGGGGTGGTCAAGCGTAACGGGATGTCGATGAACAGCCTGGTCGTGACGAATGTGAAGACGATGGCGGAGCAGGTGTATCAGATTCGGTCGACGGAGGCGGCGGCGGTGTTGGAGGCGACGTTCGCGCCGCGGACCCCGACCTCACCGGAGGGGGATGGGTTCATCATCGTGCCGGTGTCGTGGTGGGCGGAGCGGCGGGGTGAGTATCTGATCTTCGATACCTACGACATCACCGCCGGCCCGGTCGCGCGGATCGAGATTCCGTTCCTGATGGGCTGGACCCCGCACGGACACTGGATGGACTTCCGCTGACCGAAGCGGTTGACCCGTCCGTCCCGGCCGCCGGTGATGCACTCGTTGCATCCGGCGGCCGGACCTCTGCCTGCCACCACCGAGTTCCTCAAGCACCCTTCACAGCGTCGACAGCGCGATCGCCGGCCAACGCCGTCAGTGATGCTCTGGCCATGTGATGAAGCATGCCGGCGATATCCGACGGACGCTTGGCCCCTTCCCTGCGGGAGGTATCCGACGAGATCAGGCCGTGCACCGCACGCACCGCCGCCGCGAGTTCTTCCCTCGCATGGCCGGGATAGTTCGCGTCGAGAGCTCGAATCCAGCGGTCGATGTACATCTTCTGACGCCTCATGATGTTCGCTCGGTAGACCTGCGACAGCGTCGCCTGCTCACGGTTCCAGATCGTGGTGAGCTCCGGATTTCCGATCGAGAACTCGACATGCGCGGCGATCAGGCGTTCCAGTTCGTCTTCCGGAGAGTCGATCGGTTCCCCGATCCGGATCAGCAGCGCGTCGAGGAGACGGTCGAAGAGCGCGGCAAGCACCTCGTCCTTACTGGAGAAGTGGCGGTAGACGGCCGAACCGGTGATGCCGGCAGCCGCGGCGATGGCATCGACGCCCACTCCGTCGAAACTCCGCCCGGAGAACAGTCGGGTCGCCGCACTGAGGATCTGATCTTCTCTGGACATACCTGGATTCTAGGCGCCTTAGTGGTGGAAACGAATTCCCACTTGCAGACGACGCGCAACCCCTCTTCCTGCAAAATTGCTACCGAGGCGCGGCCGAATGATCAAAACGATCGTTTCCATTCAGCAGGTTACCGGGGACGACCCCCGACAGATATCCTGAGTGAACGCCGTCGAGAGGTGTGTGCACCGTGTATCTCCAGTGGTCGTGCCGTCGGAGCCCCGCACGCGAGAACTACCGCGTGACGAACCGAGTGTGACGTCCGATGGGCCAAAACGATCCGCTCGATACCCAGCGACACCGGGCCGGCTCCGTCACCGAAGAGCTGAACGCCACCGGATTTACCGGCGCAGAGGAAATCGGGCGCGGCGGCTTCGGTGTCGTCTACCGCTGCACCCAGGCGAACCTCGATCGCACGGTGGCGGTGAAGGTGCTCACCACCGAGATCGACGAGGAGAACAGAGCCCGATTCTTCCGGGAACAACGGGCGATGGGCAGGCTGACAGGGCACCCCAATATCGTCAACATTCTGCAGGTCGGGGCCACTGACAGCGGTCTCCCCTACATCGTGATGCCGTATCACCCGCAGGATTCCCTCGACGCACAGATCCGCCGTCGCGGGCCGTTGCCGTTGACCGAGGCACTGCACCTGGGGGTCAAGATCGCCGGCGCCGTGGAGACGGCGCACCGGCTCGGAATCCTGCACCGGGACATCAAACCCGCGAACATCCTGCTCACCGATTACGGCGAACCCGCGCTGACCGACTTCGGCATCGCGCACATCACCGGCGGCTTCCACACCGCCACCGGGACAGTGGCCGGGTCGCCGGCCTACACCGCGCCGGAGGTGCTCCGAGGCGATCCACCGAGCCCGGCCGCCGACGTCTACGGCCTCGGCGCCACCCTGTTCAGCGCCCTCACCGGTCACGCCGCGTTCGAACGTCGCACCGGAGAACAGGTGGTCGCGCAGTTCCTGCGGATCACCACGCAGCCGGTCCCCGACCTGCGCGAGCACGGGATCCCCGAGGACGTGTCCGCGGCGATCGGACGCGCGATGTCGGGCGCGCCGGACGAGCGGCCGGCCACCGCCGAAGACTTCGGAGAGGAACTGCGGCAGATTCAGCGTCGCCACGACTTCGCTGTCGACGAGATGGCGCTGCACGCGAACCCGGCGGCGAACGAAACCGGTCGGCAGGCGGTGCAGGGCAGTCGACACCGTGCCACGGCGCCCAGCCCACGAGGCGTGACCGGGAACCTACCCCTGGACCTGACGAGTTTCGTGGGCCGCCGGCACGAACTCACCGAGGCGAAAAACCTGCTCGCCGGGTCCCGGCTCGTGACATTGACCGGGATCGGCGGGGTCGGAAAGACGCGGCTGGCGATGCGGGTCGCGGCGACCGTGCAACGCGAATACGCCGACGGTGCGCGCCTGATCGAATTGGCCGAGCTGCGAGAAGAGTCGCTGCTGGTCGACGCGGTGGCCGCCGCCGTGGGCATGCGGGACCATTCGGCGCGGCCGCTGCGCGAGGTCCTCGTGGAACATCTGGCGGCGCGGGAACTGCTGCTGGTGCTCGACAACTGCGAGCACCTGGTGGACGCCGTAGCGGAGCTGACCGACACCCTGTTGCGAGTGTGCCCGGCACTGCGGATTCTGGCCACCAGCCGCGAACCCCTCGGCATCGGCGGGGAGACGGTGCTGCGGGTCCCACCGCTGGCCGTGCCGGATCCCGGCCGGCAGCCCTCGGTGCGGGGTCTACCCAAATACGATGCGGTGACCCTGTTCGCCGACCGCGCCGCCGCCGCCGTCCCCGGGTTCGCGCTCACCGAGGACAACGCGGCGGCGGTGGCGGGGATCTGCCACCGCCTCGACGGGCTGCCGCTGCCCATCGAACTGGCCGCCGCCCGGCTGCGAGCGATGTCGCCCGAGCAGATTTTGCAGCGACTGACCGTGCGCTACACACTCCTGACCCACGGCAGCCGCAACGCCCCGACGCGGCAACAGACCCTGCGGTTGTCCGTGGACTGGAGTTTCGAACTGTGCACCACCCGTGAGCAACTGGTGTGGGGACGGTTGGCGGTCTTCGCCGGTAGCTTCGAACTCGATGCCGCAGAGCAGGTCTGTGGCGCCGGACTCGGCCCGGACGAACTGCTCGACACGCTGACGTCGCTGGCCGACAAGTCGATCCTGACCCGGGAGGAACACGAGTCGGTGGTGCGGTTCCGGATGCTCGAGACCCTCCGTGAATACGGCTACGAGAAATTGGAGCAGACCGGCGAGGACCTCGCACTGCGTCGCCGCCACCGGGATTGGTACGAGGCGCTGGCACTCGACGCCGAGGCCGAATGGATCAGCGCCCGACAACTGGACTGGATCAGCCGCCTGAAGCGGGAACAACCGAATCTCCGGGAGGCCCTCGAATTCAGCGTGTCCGACAGCCCCAACGCGGGACTTCGCATTTCCGCTGCGCTCCTGTTGTTCTGGGCGTCGCAGGGTCTCTACAACGAGGGACGGCGCTGGCTCGATCGCCTGCTGACCCAGCAGGACGGTCACCCGACCCTCGAACGGATCAAGGCCCTGTATGCCGGCATCGTCCTCGCCGAAGTGCAGGGCGACCTCGAGTCCGCAGTCGCGTCGATGGAGGAGGGACGCGCGGTTGCCGCGCAGACCAGCGACCCCTTGATGCTCGCTCTCATCGCCTACTCCGACGGCACCCTCGCCCTGTATCGCGGTGATCTCGCCCACGCGTGCCCCCTCCTCGAGGACGCCCTCGCGGAGTTCGACAGGCAAGCGGACCGCACCCTGCGGACGAGTGCGCTGTACACGCTCGCACTCGCATACGGGCTGCGCGGTGAGGCGGAGCGCGCGACCGAGTGCAATGAGCGGTTGCTCGCGACCACCGAGGCGTGTGGCGAGTCGATGTTTCGATCGTATTCGCAGTGGTCCATGGCAGTCGTCAAGTGGCGCAAGGGTGATGCCGACGGTGCCGCGCGGCTGCTCGAGCACGCGCTGCAGATCACACGGCGGGTGCACAGCCCCCGCATCACCGCGTCCTGCCTCGAAGCTCTGGCGTGGATCGCCGGCGAACGCCGCGACTGGACGCGTGCGGCGGTTCTGATGGGCGCAGCCGACGAATTGGGGCGGTCGGTGGACAGCGTCGCCGTCATGTATCCGGACATGCTCGTCTACCACGACACGTGCGAGCAGCAAACGCGGCGGGCGCTCGGCGAAAGAGCATTCACCGCAGCCCGTGGGAGCGGACAGCACCTGGATTTCGATGCGGCGGTCGCATACGCCCTCGACGAGCAACCGCCGGCCTCCCCCACCCCCGCCGGTTCGCCGGTGAGACTCACCAAACGGGAACGACAGGTCGCCGGCCTCGTCGCCGAGGGCCTCACCAACCAGGCGATCGCCAACCGTCTCGTGATCTCGCCCCGCACCGCCCAGGGCCACGTCGAGCACATCCTGTCGAAACTGGGCTTCACGTCCCGCAGTCAGATCGCCGCGTGGGTGGTGGAATCGCACGACAAGGACGACCGCCCCGTCCCCCCACCGTGACCTCCTAGCGGCAGTCGTGGATCAGGACAGGTCGGTGATGACCAGGCGAGCTGCAGAAGAATCCGCGAGCGCCTCGTAGCCCTCGTTGATTTCGTGCAGTGAGATCTCCTTGGACACCAGATCGTCGAGATTCATCCGTCCCTGCAGGTACAGCGAGGCGTACAGCGGAATGTCTCGCTTCAGGTTCGACGACCCCATCCAGACACCGTGGACGTGGATCTGCCTGGTCAACATCGTCACGCTGTCGATCTCGCGGCGGGCGTCGTTGGCACCCAGGCCGACGAGGTACAAACCGCCACCTTTGGCCAGCATCTCCAGCGCCTGCCGGGTGACGGAACTCATTCCGACGAAGTCGAACACGTGGTCGGCGCCGTGCCCGGTGATCCTGAGAACTTCGGCCACCGGATCGGTAGTGGACGAGTTGACGGTGTGGGTCGCGCCGAACGCGCGTGCGCGTTCCAGCTTGGCGTCCTGCACGTCGACGACGATGATCGTTGCGGCCCCGGCGATCCTCGCGCCGCTCACCCCGTTCATGCCGACGCCACCGGCGCCGATGATGACAACCGTCTCTCCGATCTGCACGTCGGCGGTGTTGAGCACGGCGCCGGCTCCGGTCAAGACACCGCATCCCAGCAGGGCGGCTGGGGCGAACGGCATCTCCTCGGGCACGACCGCGAGCTGGTTTTCGTGAACCAGCGCCTGCTGCGCGAATCCGCCGAGGCCGTTCATCTGGCCGATCGGCTTCGCCTCGGTGCCGAGGCGCGGCGGTTCGCCTGCTCCCCGCAGCGTCGCGTCGGTACGCAGGCAGCGATAGGTCTTGCCAGACAGGCAGTTGACGCACGAGGCACAGAACTGCAGAAGGCTGGCGACCACGTGGTCGCCGACCCGGATGTCGGTGACGTCGGGGCCGACGGCGCTGACCACGCCGGCCAGTTCGTGTCCGAGCACGATGGGAAACTCGTAGCCGAGACCCATGGTCGCGATGCTGTGATCCGAATGGCACAGTCCGGACGCCTTGACCTCGACCAGTACTTCGCGGCCGATCGGCGCAGCGATCTCGATGTCGCGCACCGTGAACCCTCGGCCGAGTTCCTCGACGATGGATGCTTTCATGTCCTCTTCCTCAGTTCATCGGGTCGTGCAGATCTCGATCAAGGGCCGTGACGACAGGGCGGCTCGCAGCAAGCACGATCGTGATCGGCTCGAAGGGTTCGCCGGGTGGGTTACGGACGGCGTCGACCATCGTTCACCACTGCGATGTTTCTCGTTCTGCGGCTGGGAACTTCAGTTCGAACTTCGGGATGCGGCGCCGAAGTTCGGTGAACGCGATCTTCAGTTCCAGCCGGGCCAAGTTCACGCCGAGGCAGCGGTGCGGACCCATCCCGAAGGCAAGGTGAGGCCGTGCGTCGCGGTCGAATCGCACCTCGTCCGGGTCGGGATAGTACTTCGGGTCACGGTTCGCCGCAGCCACGGGAAAATGCACCCGCTCGCCCCTGCGGATCGTGATCCCGCCGACGTCGACCGAGTCGTCGATGATGGTCCGGGTCGGCACGGGAGGCGCCTTCCAGCGCAGCAACTCCTCGATGGCGGGCTCCGGATTTTCGGTATCTGCGGACATGTCGTCCCACTGCTCGGGGTGCCGCGCCAAGTAGGTCATCGACTGGGCCGACACGCTCGTGCAGGTCGTCGAGCGTCAGTTCTACGGTCATGAGAGGCTTCAGGTCGGGGACGACTTCGGATTCGGGTTGAAGAGGTTTCAGCCGAGAGCGCTTCACGCTACCCGAGAACGGGTTTCAGGATTGCGCGCGGACGAGCTCGCTCTCGCTTCCGCCCTCTTCCTCCGCACCGGGCGGTGTCGGTGATTGCTGAATCTGGCGCCACGGCACGAACACGGCGAGAGCCGCACCGAAGAATGCAGCCACGGTGGGCAGGAGGAACGCGAGTGTCACGCCCGTACTCGTCGAGAAGACTTCACCGTCGGCCACCAACGCCGCGTTCGAGTTCAGTACGGCGTACGCGACGGCGGGCAGTGCGGCGGCACCGGTCAGGGTGAAGACGTTCACGAGGCCGGCGATCGACGCTTGCTGCTCGGCGGGTACCGCGGCGACGATCAGATTCGGCACCGAGGCCAGAATGATGCCTTGACCGTAGCCCGCGATGAAGCTGAACAGGAGAAGCAGAGCGAATTGCTGGTGGGACAGCGTGATCAGAAGGGCACCGAGACCAGCGATCATCAGACCTGCTCCCATCAAACGGCGGGCAGGGATGCCGCTCACCAGCTTCGCGACGGTGATGCCACCGACCATGTTGGCGAAGCCGTAGACGGCGAGCACCGGGGCGAACCCGAACCCGTCGAGTCCCAGGCCGTACCCCAGGCCCAGCACCGCCGGGGTCATGCATACCATCGGCAGAAGCACGAAGAGGGCTTGTGCGCAGGCATACCCGCAGCTCGCGGTCACGGCGGTCAAGGTCACTGCGCGCTTGCGGAACAGTCGCAGATCGACGAGCGGATCCGCGAATCTGTTCGCCGACACCACCCAGGCGGTGAGCGCGACGATCCCGATGACGAACCCCGCGAGCGTTCCCTTCGCAGTCCAGCCCCACGTCGGACCGAACGTCACCCCGATGAGGATGCCGGCCAGCCCGATTCCGAGCAGTGCCGCTCCGACGAAGTCCAGCCGCGATCGCACCCGCACCCCCGTCTCAGCGGTACTCGCCGTGATGAAGCCGGCCAGGACTACGAGGGCGCACGCGGTCATCCAGTAGATCGCGCGCAGGCCCCAGAGCTCGAGGATCCACGCGGTCAGATAGGGCGACGCGGTGGTGAAGATGCTCAGCCCGGCCATCGACAAGCTCATCGCGACAGCAACCTTGTTGCGCGGAAACACGTCCCGGATCAGGGAATAGACGAGGAAGAGGGTGGTCCCGATCAACCCTTGCAGGACGCGTCCCAGCACGAACAGAAAGTAGGATGGCGCGAGCGCGGAGACTACGGAACCCACGGTCGCCACGAGCATGACCAGCAGAAGCAGCCTGCGCTTGCCGTACATGTCCGCCAGCTTGCCGACGAGCGGCGACAGGACAGCACCACTGAGCAGGGTCGCTGCCACGGCCCAGGCGCCCTGTGCCGTGTGGAAGTGCTGCGAAATGGCGGGGATGGCGAACGCAGTCATGGCGCTGGACGACGCGGTGACTTCGAGGAGCAGGCACAGCGAGATCAGCGAAATGATCAGACGCGGAGTCCAACTCGCAGCAGGTACCCCGTCAGCGGCATGCGGCGCCGGTACCCTCTCGTCGGCAGGGGTGTCCATGATTGTTCAGGTTCCCTTCTCAGCAAGAAACAGTGCCCTATGGATGGCGGGCTCAGGAGTCCTGCGACTCGAATGTCACTTTCAGCTGCGTGTACTCGTGAAGACCCTCGAGGCCGTTCTCCATCCCCAGACCGCTCCATTTGGTGCCCCCGACAGGAATGTTCGGCGCTGCGATCGAATGCGCATTGACGAATACCGTGCCGGATTCGAGGCGGCGGCCGATCGCGCGTGCTCGGTCGACATCGCGGCCCCAGACCGATGCACCGAGACCGAACTTCGACGAGTTCACGTCATCGATGACGGCATCCAGGTCGGTGTAGCGGACGAGCGGAAGCACGGGTCCGAACTGTTCCACCTGCACGATCCGGCTGTCCGGGGCTACGTCGACCAGAACCGTGGGCGGCAGGAAGTAGCCCGGTCCGGCGGGCGGCTCGCCACCGGCGATCGCTTTCGCTCCGTGGGAAATCGCGTCTTCGAGCAGACCCAGCACACGCTCGTACTGGGGGCGATTGTTGATCGGCCCGAGATCCGTACCTTCGACCATGCCGGGCCCGACCCGCACGCCACGAGCGAGTTCCGACAGCAGTTCTGCCACGCGGTCGAAATGCGCAGCGGGAACATAGATTCGCTTGATACAACCGCAGAGCTGACCGTTGTTGGCGAAGCTCAACGTGAACAGCTTCTCGGCTATGGCTTCGGGGTCGACATCGTCGAGCAGGATCGCCGGATCGTTGCCGCCGAGTTCGAGCGTGATGCGCTTCAGATCGTCCGCGGCCGATCGGGCCACCGCCTTGCCCGTCGCCACCGAACCGGTGAAGCTCACCTTCGCAGGTATCCGATGCGTGGTCATGCGGGCGCCGAGCGAATCACCGCCCGAGACCACGTTGACGACGCCAGGCGGGAGCACGTCGGCAATCAGGGCACCGAATCTCAACGTGGAGACGGGCGTGTACGGCGACGGCTTCAGCACCACCGTGTTGCCGGCCCTGAACGCCGGGCCGAGCTTCCAGCATGCAAGTGTCACAGGGAAGTTCCACGGAGTGATCGCCGCAACCACGCCCAGGGGCCGGCGCTCGGCGCTCACCGCGAAGCCCGCGCAGTCGTCCGGCACCGAGCTCTCGGGCACCGGCATCTCGGCGAACTTGTCCAGCCACGTCGCCGACAGCTGGATCTCCATCCGTGAATCTGCGCGGGACTTACCCTGTTCCCTGGTGAGGAGTTCGGACAGTTCGTCTTCGTTGCGGCGCAGGACATCCGCGGCCGAACGCAGTCCCTTCCTTCGCGCCTCCTCGTCCCGCGACCAGGCGGGCTGAGCTTCCGCGGCAGCGGCGAAGGCCTCGTCGAGCTGAGCATCGGAGCACTCGGGTACGACGGCCCACACTTCCTCGGTCGCGGGATCGAGCACACCCACGGTGGAGTCACTGATCACGCGCCTACCGTTGATGACCATTTCAGCGGCGAAGTGCTCAGCCATTACCCGGCTCCTCTCTCGGCAGGCGATCTTGCGCTCCCCTGCGGCTGCTACGTCATGTCGGTGGAGAACAGGACTTACGCATCGTCGTCCGCTTCACCTGTCAGTCCGTGAGGCTGCCGAGACCGGCCGCCGCATCGTGATGTCCCTCACTCTAATCCGGATCACCAGATTATTACAAGACGTCTTGTCGCAAATTAATTTCAGCGGAAGGCGACCGGAAGCGCCGTCCGGCCACGCAGCTCGAAGCTGGTGTTCCACTCGGCCTCGCCCGCTCGCCGAAGGTTCGGAAAGCGTGAAAGCAGCTTGGTGAACGCGATCTCGGTTTCCAGTCGCGCGAGTGCTGCACCGATGCATACATGGATGCCGATCCCGACTCCCAGGTGCCGGTTGGGCTTGCGATCGATCCGGAACTCCTCCGGATCCGCGAACTGCAACGGATCTCGGTTCGCCGCCGGCATCAGCGGGATGACGGACTCGCCGGCCTTGATGAGCTGGCCACCGAGCACCGTGTCCTTGATTGCCGTGCGCCCGGTGAACTGCACCGGGCCGACGTAGCGCAGGCACTCTTGCACGGCCGAAGTCGCGAGGTCGGGGTCGTTGCGGAGCCACTCCATGTCCTCGGGACGGTCAAGCAGTACATCGAGGCCGTTACCTATGAGGTTCACGGTCGTGATGTGACCCGCCTCCATCATGAGGTGGATGGTGTCGATCATCTCGGCATGCGTCAGGTTGTCCTCCTGCTGTGACACCAACAGGGAGCTGATGAGGTCGTCGCCTGGCTGCTTCCTCTTCTTCTCGATCACGTCCTCGACGAAATCACGCAGGCGGCGCCCGTGGGCAGCGGTGCGCTCCAGCGTCTCTTTGGTCGCATTGGGATCGTGCGCGGGGCTTCCCTTGTCCGCCAGAGCCAGCGCCAAGAACTCGTCCTGGTCCTCATGGGGCACCCCCAGGAGTTCACCGATCGCGTAGACCGGCAGCGGGTAGGCGTAGTCGGCGATGGCGTCCATGCCCTCGTTGCCTTCGACCTGGTTCAGCAGTCGGTCGGCGATGTCCTCCACACGATCCTTGAGCCGCTTGAGACCGCGCGTCGAGAAGGCCGGCGCCGAGCCCTTGCGTAGACGTGTATGTTCGGGCGGCTCGGTCGTCACCATCGTCGGGCCCTTGAACGCCTGGTACCGCTCGCCATCCACCGGCCGCTCGGTCATGTGCGGCTTGTCGATGTTGTACTGGGCGGAGGAGAAGTTCTCGTGATCCCGCAGCACCAGGGCAACGTCGTCATACCGCGTCGCGAACCACAACCCGCGCTTCGTGTTCCAGTGCATCGGTTCGGTCTCGCGCATCATCGTGTAGACGGCGATCGGATCGTCGACATACGCAGGATCCCAGGGGTCGAAGCCGGACAGCAGGCCGCCGACCTTGGACGACAGAATGTCGGTCATTGATGTTCCTCTCGGTTGGAAAGATCCGCGCGGTACGGGTTCCGGCCCGGTGCGCCGAGACCGCCGAGCAGTGATCAACGTAATGGAGCCAGATTTCTCAGTGAGTGTGCGCCCGCATCGAACTGCTGCGCTCAGCCGTGATCATATTCGAGTCGTTCGAGACGAGGAAGACAACCAGAGGGCGATGTCCTCGACGTCGTACGACGGTCAGATGGGACCTCGGTGGCTATGGAAAGGCTCCCGCGTGAAGTTCTGGTTGACGGTCTGCGTTCTCACCCGCTCCATATCACTTGATACCGGAGGTCTTGTAGGTAAATACGAGATCCACACCGGTGAGGTCGTATACGTCACACTCTAACGAGTCGGGCCTCATAATTGCAAGACTGGCAGTCGCAAATCTTCTGGATGAGCTTTCTTTCAAATGATCGCGACATAAACTCCCATCACCGTCTTTACGGCCCTTCAAGGAAGGGCGGAGCCGGACCCGAGATGACTTCATGCGCCCGTCGTACGCACGATCCGGGCGTGGTGTCGGCGGGCGGGGAGGCGTCGACGGATCGCTGATGGAACACGGCCGGCGCGAGACTCCGACCGGACCGGAGCCGACCCCGAACAATATATAGACAATGAGGATCAAAATACGGCACAATCGCGGCAATCGAAGAGCGCGATACCGCAGTCGGCAGTCCAACCACGACGCGGTACCGCTCCCACCGTTCCAGAGAGGTCCCGCCGTGGCTTTCGTGATCACCCAATCGTGTTGCAACGATGCGTCTTGCGTGTCGGTCTGCCCCGTCAATTGCATCCACCCGACACCGGACGAGGCACCCTTCGCGACGACCGAGATGCTATACGTCGACGCCGACACGTGTATCGACTGCGGTGCGTGCGCCGACGAGTGCCCCACCGACGCCATCTACGCCGACCACGAACTCACCGAGGACCAGGAGCCGTACCAGCAGCTCGCCACCGAGTACTACGAGCGGTACCCCATCGGGCCGGAGTGGCCGACTGGCCGGGACCACGTCAACGCCCCCGTAGATCTGGGTACTCTGCGAGTCGCCATCGTCGGCTCGGGCCCGTCTGCCTGCTACGCGGCCCTCGACCTGACGTCCCGCGCCCGTGTGGAGGTGAGCATGTTCGACCGCCTCCCCACCCCGTACGGGCTGGTCCGCAGCGGCGTCGCCCCGGACCACACCAGCACCAAGGCTGTGGGCGACCTGTTTCGCCGCGCGCTCGGCCACAAGAATACGGAGTGCCACTTCGGGGTCGAGATCGGCACCGATCTCACCCATGCCGAGTTGCTGGCCCACCACCACGCCGTCATCTACGCCGTCGGCGCCGCAGGTGACAGGCGCGCGGGTATCGAGGGCGAGGACCTGCCGGGTTCCCACGCAGCCACCGAGTTCGTCGCCTGGTACAACGGTCATCCCGACTATGCGGACCGGGTGTTCGACCTGTCCGGTGAGCGTGCCGTGATCATCGGCAACGGCAATGTCGCCCTCGATATCGCGCGGATCCTCGTAACCGACCCCAAGCACCTGGCCCGGAGTGAGATTGCGGAACACGCCGTGGCCGCGCTACGCGGCTCCGCGATCCGTGAGGTTGTCATCGTTGGGCGACGAGGTGCGGTGCAGGCCGCTTTCACGACACCCGAACTCATGGCCCTCGGCAACCTCGAGGGCGTCGACATCGTCGTCGAAGACAACGAACTCGCCCTCGATCCATCCACGCAGGCGTCGCACGACGACCCGGACACCGAACCCCGGATCCGCTGGAAAGTAGGCCAACTCGAGAAGTACGCGCAGCAGCCGGTCACACCGGGCAACAAACGTATCGTGCTCCGCTTTCTCTCGTCCCCGATCGAGCTCACGGGGAACGGGAAGGTGGAGGCGATCACCCTGGAACGCACCGCACTCACGACAGTGGACGGTCGGGCAGTGGCGTCGGGCACCGGCGTGCTGGAGACTCTCGAAACCGGTCTCGTCCTGCGTTCTATCGGGTACCGGGGGAAACCGATCCCCGACCTGCCGTTCGACGACCGCCGCGGCACGATCCCCAACGATGGTGGCCGTGTAGTCGACCCCGCCACCGGCAATCCCGTAACCGGGGTGTACACCGCCGGCTGGATCAAGCGCGGTCCGAGCGGCGTGATCGGCACGAACCGACTGTGTTCGGAACAGACAGTGGACGGCCTGATCGAGGACTTCGTCGCGGGCCGTCTCATGCCGCCGGTCGGCGGGCGGGAGAAACTTGCCGCACTCGTCGCGGAACGCGCTCCGCAGTACGTCGACTACGAGGGCTGGCAGCGGATCGACGAGCGCGAACGCGCCGCGGGCCGGACCGACGGCCGGCCGCGCACCAAGTTCGTCACCACTGCCGACCTGCTGCGGGCCTCGATACCCCCAGCCTGACGGCACCGATGGTCGATGTGTTCCGGTCGTCCACTCACCGGTGTCGACGCGTGTTCGAACACGATTTTCGCCCTCACCAGCAGCTGCGCCCGGCGGCCTCTGCCGCCGTCGACCGGTGGGCTACCGCCGCATTGGGGCCGCGTGGCGAACCGCATACTCCGCGGCTGAGCGATCTCCCACAATGCAACCGGCACCAAACTGCGAAGAAAGGTCATGCATCACGAGTCATATCAATCACAAGAGCCCCGCGCTGATGGAGACGGCCTCACCCGCGCGCGCTATAGGTGAGGACTGAAACGCCAGCCGTGTCGTAGATCGATCCACCATGCACCCCGGATTCGAGCAGGCGATGCGGTTGCGGCGCAGCTGGTTTCGGTCTATTGATGCGGGTGAGTCATGTTCGCCAGCTGTCGGTCCCATCGCACCGGCGCACCCTGAGGTCTACAGGTCTGGATCGTCGCCGTCCCGGCTCCGCGAACGGTCGCGGGCGCGGCGCGAGCGCGGGGTTCGCTCGCAATCGCGTATGCCGTCTCAGCCCTGTACGCCGTGCGCCGCGTGGGCGCTGGCCGCGGGCTGGTGCACAAAGCACCGGTTGAGCCGGCTTGCTGCCAGCGCGGGCCAGGCAGTCCGCACCGAAGACGTGTTGACTACGAAGTTATTCACATTCGTCCGCGCGATTCCAAACCCGACAATGCCCCCTTGGCCATGCGCTGGAGCACGCCCGAGATGCCCGAAGGACGCGTGGTTCCCTCGGGACGGGAGTGTCCGACGAGATCAGGCCATGCACTGCGCGAACTGCCGCCGCGAGTTCTTCTCGCGCATGGCCGGGATAGTTGGCATCAAGCGCGCGGATCCAACGATCGATGTACCTGCGCTAACGCCTCGTGATGTTGGCGCGGTACACCTGCGACAACGTCGCCTGCTCACGGTTCCAGTTGGTTGCGTGCTCGGGATTGTCGATCGAAAATTCCACATGTGCGGCGATCAGGCCTTCGAAATCCGCCTCCGGGGGGGAATCAATCGGTTCGCCGATCCGAATCAGCAGAGCATCGAGGAGGCGATCGACGAGCGCGGCGAGGACCTCGTCCTTACTGGAGAAATGGCGGTAGACAGCAGAACCGGTGATCGGAAAACGTGGGGGCAACGTCGGGTCGACCCGTCTGTACCGCACGCGGGCTGGGACTCCTCTAGCCGGTGACGAGACCCCACAGGCCATCACGCCCGGCGGCGAGCGCAGCGTCGGTCAACTTGCCGTCCCAGTACTGGACGGAACCGAATTCCGACCGCCAGGCCAGTGCCGGCTTCGTGAACTCGTGCAGTCGGTGCTCGCGGGTCGTGCCGATCGCTCCGTGCACCTGATGGGCGTTGCGCACCACGACCGACGCCGCGTGCCCGGCGCACGACCGGGCGACCGCGACGGCGAACTCGAGACCTGTTGCCGCCCACTGCGTGCGCACCGCTGCAGCGAGCGCGGCCTCGGTGGCAGCCCGGGCCAGCGCAGCCTCCGCCGCGATGTCGGCCACCAGGTTCTGCACCGCCTGGAACTTGGCGAGTGGACGACCGAATTGCGACCGTTCACTCGCATGCGACACCGACAGGTCGACGATGCGGTCGAGCGCGGCACACGTCTGCAAAGCCCGGACCAGCGCCCCGCGCAGGAAGAACTGCCGAACGATCGACTCGTCGACGGCGGCGCCCGACAGCGCCGCCAGGTCGATGCGCACGGTGTCACGGGGCTCCTCGGCCAGGTTGACACCATCGGTGATCTCGAAGGCGCTCGTCGCGAGATCGGCTACGCGGCAGGTGTTTCCGTCGTGCCACACGGTGACGATCCGCTCGGCCTCGCGTGCCCACGGCACACCCGACGCAGCGCCGTAGGCGCCCAGCACGGCCACTGTGCGCCGTGCCGTGCCGACCGGCATACCGGCCGTCTCGAGGAGCCACCCGGCGAGGAGGTCGTGTTCGGCGACGGGCACCCGGACACCGTTGCAGACCGCGGCCTGGATCAGTTCGGCCGCCTCGAGCCAGCTTCCGCCACTCCCGCCCGTGGCCTCGGAGCCGGTGAGGCGGACCAGGCCCAGTTCGTCGAGCTGCGCCCAGAGCGTGGTGTCCCAGCGGGCCGCGCCGATCGCCGGTTCGTGTTGCTGCCGGTGCCGCGCGAAGACCGCGGACATCATGTCGACGAGATCGGTGTCGATCGTCGTTGCGGTGGTCATCAGCGCATCCCCAATCCTCGTGCGATCACGCCGCGCAGAACTTCGTTGGTGCCGCCACGGAGCGTGAATCCCGGACGTTGGACGACGGCGCTCTCGAGCATCGCCGCGTAATCCGCCTGCTCGGCGGACGGGTCGCCGGTGAGCAGATCGGCGAAATCGGCGATATCACCCTCGGTCGAGGTTCCCAGGACCTTGACGACCGCCGCCGCGGTATCCGCCGGTTCGTGTTGTCCGAGTGCTCCGGCCACGGCTGTCGACATCTGGTGCAACCCGGCGATCCGCGCCACATACCGGCCCACGTCGGTGTGCCGGGGCAACGCCTCACGGCGCATCTGTTCGGCGGACTCCGCGAGCAGAGGAAACGTCGACAGGAAGCGCTCCGGTCCGCTGCGTTCGAAACTCAGCTCGGAGGTGACCTGCTGCCATCCGTTGCCGATGGTACCGAACACCATCTCGTCCGGAACGAATACGTCGTCGAGGATGACCTCGTTGAAGTGGTGCCCGCCGTTCATCGAGACGATCGGGCGGACGTCGACGCCCGGAGAATGCAGGTCGACGATGAACTGGCTGAGACCGTCGTGCCGGTGCGCAGGATCGACCGGGGCGGTTCGTGCCAGGCAGATGAACATGTGCGCGCGGTGCGCACCCGAGGTCCACACCTTCGTTCCGGTGACGGACCATCCCCCGTCGACGCGGGTGGCCTTGGTGCGGACGCTGGCGAGGTCGGAGCCGGAGTCCGGTTCGCTCATGCCGATTCCGAAGTAGCAGTCGCCGCTCGCAATGGCAGGCAGGAATCTGTGTTTCTGGACCTCGGTGCCGTATTTCAGCAACGAGGGGACGATCTGCCGATCGGCGATCCAGTGCGCGGACACCGGCATTCCGGCCGCGAGGAGTTCCTCGGTGACGACGAATCGCTCCAGGTGGCTGCGGCTGTGCCCGCCGTATTCGCTCGGCACGGTCATGCCGAGCCAGCCGCGGGCAGCGAGCGCCCGGGTGAAGTCCTCGTCCCACCCGGTCAGCCAGCAGTCGACCTGCCGGTGGACGCGACCGTCGGCGATGTACTCGGCCACGAAGTCGCGGACTTCGCGGCGTAACTCGTCCATGGCGTGCGGATCGTCCGACACCGGGGGAACCAATCGAGAAGTGTTCATGTGCAGGCTTTCGGGATCGGGAAGCGTGGGCGCGGGCGGTGACCCGCGGGAATCGGGGTACTCAGGAGCCGACTTCGACAATCACCGCCGAGGCCATCCCACCACCGGCGCACATCGCAGCCACTCCGGTGCCACCACCGCGGCGCCCGAGTTCGTGGACGATGGTCGTCAGCATGCGCGCACCGGTCGCCGCCACGGGGTGCCCGAGCGAACACCCGCTGCCGAACGGGTTGACGCGGTCCTCGTCGAGATTCAGCGCACGGCAGGCCGCGATCGGAACCGACGCGAACGCCTCGTTGATCTCCCACAGGTCGATATCGGTGACCGACATGCCTGTGCGGGACAGAGCCTTCCGGATTGCGTCGACCACGGCGAGTCCGGTGCGCACAGGGTCGACACCCACCGAGGCGCCGCCCCGGATCGTCGCGAGCGCCGGTAGTCCGTCGGCGTCGACGACATCCGAGGAGGTGATCATGAGCGCGGCGGCGGCGTCGTTGATTCCGCTGGCGTTGCCTGCGGTGACACTGAATCCGGGGATCTCGGGGTGCAGGACCCGCAGGGACGCGAGTTTCGCGGCGTCGGTCGTGGCGCGCGGATGCTCATCGGTGTCGAACGCGCGCACCGTGCCGTCCGCAGCGGCTACCGACAGGGGCACGATCTCGTCGGTGAACACGCCCTTCTCGATCGCCGCCAGGGCGCGTCGATGTGAGCGCAACGCCCACGCGTCCTGGTCCTCGCGCGAAATTCCGCTGAGGCGCGCTGCATTCCAGCCCACGGTGACGGACATGTCGTCGGCGGGCGCGTCGGGGGTCGGCCGATGCGACTGGAACAGCCACGCGGTGTCCGGGTCCTCACGGAGCCGCAGAATGGGTGCGGTGGAGGAGGATTGGACGCCGCCGGCGATGATCGACCGCTCGCCACCTCCGCGTACCCCGGCCGCGGCGAGGAGTACGCTGCTGAGCCCGCCGGCACAGTGCCGGTTCACGGCCAGGCCCGGCACGTGCGTCAGGCCGGCCTCGATCGCGGAGAATCGTGCGATATCGCCGCCACCGTGAAGTGATTCGGCGAGGATGACGTCGTCGACCAGATCGGGTGCGACGCCCGATTCCTTCAGCGCCGCCGTGATGACCGGGACGGCCAGCACGTCAGGCTGCGTGTGTGCCAAGCTGCCTTTGAACGCCGTCCCGATTGGGGTGCGGACGGCGGAGGTGACGATGGCCTCGACCATGAGGGCTCCTTCGTGTCGGTGATGTCTGATCCCGGCGCGACGGGCAGAACGATCGTTCCTCGATCGGCGCCGGGAATTGCAGGATCTAGAGGTCCAGGATCAACCGGGGGGTGCACGAACGCCCGACGCAGATCATCATCGTCTCGTTCGCCTCGCGCTCCTCATCCGACAGCACCGAGTCGCGGTGCTCGGGAACGCCTCCGAGAACGCGTGTTTCACATGTTCCACAGAATCCTTCCTCACACGACGCGGGCGCGTCAGGAACCACCCCTCGGACCGCTTCGAGGATCGTGATGTCCTCCGTGACCTGCACGGTCGTACCGGTTCGCTCGAGCACGACCTCGAAGGAGGTGTTGTCCCCCGTCTCGGCCGGTTCGCTCGACGCCCCGAACCGTTCGAAGTGCAGCGACGAACCGCGCCCAGCCTCCGTGCACACGTCCTCGAGCGCCCGGAGCAGGCCCTCCGGCCCGCACGCGTAGATCAGGGCGTCGGGATTCGTCGCCGCAACCTCGGCTGCCAGGTCCGGCAGCCCGCGCTCGTCGTGCGCGACGATGTCGACCGACTCCGCACCGAATCCCGTGGCCCGCTCCACGAACGCCATCGACGAGCGACTGCGTCCGCCGTACACGAGCCGCCACGTCGCGCCCTGTTCGGCTGCGGCGCGAATCATCGGGAGGATCGGCGTGATACCCACTCCCCCGGCGACGAACAGGTACGAAGGCGCGGGACGCAACTCGAAGTGGTTACGCCGGTCGCGCGCCACGAGCACATCGCCGACCTGGACAGACGCGTGCAGTTCGATCGAGCCGCCACGGGATTCGGGTTCCCGCAGCACCGCGATCTCGTACGCGGATCCGTCGGCAGGATCGCCGCACAGCGAGTACTGCCGGATCAGGCCCGACGGCAGGACCAGGTCCAGATGGGAACCCGGCTCCCAGTCCGGCAGTGCGGTGCCGTCCTCGGCGGCGAGCCGGAATCCGCGGACGCAATCCGACACGTCGACCGCCTCCACGACCCGCAGTCGCAGCGATTCTTCGTTCACGTCGTCCCCGCTTTCGCCCGCGGTGCTCTCGAATCGAGTCTGTGGCTCGTCGATGGTCATTGCTCACCTGCCCAGGAAATGATCTCGTCGGCGGTCTGCCGCCGGGTGCGGAAACCGTTCACCGGATCGGAGGTGTCGGCGTACCCGAACGAGATGCCGAGCAGAATCATCCGCTCCTCCGGAATGTCGAAGAAGTCCCGGATGAACGGGGCCTGGCTGGCCATGGCGGCCTGGGGTACGGCCCCGATCCCGCGGGCCTGTGCAGCGAGGAGGAAGCTCTGCACGAACAGTCCGCAGTCCACCGCGCCGTAGATGCCGAGGTTGCGCTCGGTGGTCACGATCGCGACGTGCGGAGCCCCGAACAGCGAGAAGTTCTCGAACATCTGCCGGTGGGACGCGGCGCGGTCCCCCTTGGCGATGCCGACGCTCTCGTAGAGCTGGAACCCGCACTCGCGGCGGCGGGCCAGGTACTCCCCCTCGTAGGCCGCCGGAAACGCAAAATCGGGGTCGTCCTCGAACTTCTCACCGACGTGCTCACTGAGCCCCTTGCGGAACCGTTCGGTCTCCTCGCCCTCGGTGACGATCACGTTCCACGGTTGCGTGTTGCACCAGGACGGGGCGTGGCCCGCGTCCGCGACGAGCGACCGGATGACGTCGCGGTCGACGGGTTCAGGTCGGTAGCTGCGGCAGCTACGACGCTCCGCGAGCAGGGTGGAGAGGACGTCGGCAGGCGTCGAGTCGATCAGGTCCATGGAGGGGTTCCCACATTCGGTCGGACTCTCGGGAGAGTCGGTATCGTGTTCGGCGGTTCAGCCGGCGGAGCCGGCGAGGGCACGACGGTCGTACAGTGCCCGGATCTCTTCCTGGTAGCGGTCGGCGACACCCTTACGGCGGATCTTGAGCGTCGAGGTGACCTCGTTTCCGCCCGGTGCCCACGTGTCGGTGACGATGTGGAATGTCTTGATCTGCTCGACTCGTGAGAGCCCCTGGTTCGCCGTCTCGACGTCCTCCGCGACGACGGCGAGAATTCGCGCGTCGGTGGCCAACTCCTCCAGCGGAGCGGGTTCGATGCCGTTGTCGGCACAGTATGTGGCGAGCGCGTCAGGGTCCAGTGTCAGCAACGCCACGATGTAGGGCCTGCCCTCGCCGATCGCGACCGCGGTCGACAGCAACCGGCCGTGCTTGCGGAGTTCACCCTCGATCAGAACCGGAGACATGTTCTTGCCTGCGGCGTTGATGATGAGTTCCTTCTTGCGGTCGACGATCGTCAGATAGCCGTCGGTGTCCCGCGTGGCGATGTCACCGGTGTGCAGCCAGCCGTCGCTGTCGATTGCCTCGGCGGTGGCCTCCGGCATGTCGCGGTAGCCGACCATGACACCGGGCCCCTTGACGAGGATCTCGCCGTCGTCGGCGAGGCGGACCTCCTGCCCGTCGAGGGGGACGCCGATCGTTCCGAAGCGCACACCGTCCGGTGGGTTGGTGGTGCACACACCACCGTTCTCCGACATGCCGTACGACTCACCCAGCGGAACCCCGACGGCGTGGAAGAACTCCATCAGTTCCCGTGCCACGGGAGCGCCACCGATGATCGCGGCCGCGATCCGGTCGAGGCCGACCAGCGCTCGGATGTCGCGCATGACGGCGATGTCCGCCTCGTTCGGCTTCCCGCCCCGCCGGACACGTTCTAGACCCTGCTCGAGGGCGGAAGTCAGCTCCGCACGGCGGGCCGGATCACTCTGCGCGGCAATCTCGGCCTGGATGCGCGACCTCAGCTTCTCCCACATGCGCGGCGGGGAGAAGAACAGACCCGGGCGGACTTTCAGCATGCCGTCGAGGACCTCGGAATGGTCGGTGAGCAGCGTCATCTGGAAGCCGCGCAGAATCTGTCCGTAGTGGTCCATGTTCCGCGCGGCGATGTGTGCCATCGGCAGGTACGACATCTGCGCGGAGCCGAACGGCAGACCCATCCGCTCCATGTAGGTGCCCACCGCCCACAAGATGTTGCCGTGCGTGAGCTGGACGCCCTTCGACACACCGGTCGTCCCGGACGTGTAGATCATCGTCGCGAGGTCGGACGAGGACACCTGCCGCCAGTGCGCCTCGAAGTCGAAGTCGGCGGGCGTCGCGGCGACGTGGTCGGCCCACGAGTGCCGATCACCCGGGACCGCGTCGATGACCGTGACGTGTTCGATCAGGCCGGCGGCCTGCTCCGCCTGCTCGCCGTACGCGCGCTCGGTGACCAGGACCCGGGCACCGGAGTTGGTGAGCAGGTATTCGATGAACTGCGGCGGCGCGGTGTTGTAGACCGAGACCGTGCGGGCACCCAGGTGCAGGGCCGCGAGGTCGAACCAGTGGAACTCGGGGCGGGTGGAGAACAGGAGTGCCACGCAGTCACCCGGGCCCACTCCCATGGCCGCGAGTGCCCCCGCGGTTTCCTCGACCTTGCGGGCGTACTCACCCCAGGTGATGTCTGCGAACGACCCGTCGAACGACGTGAACGCAATCCGGTCCCGGTAGCGCGCGGCGCTGTCCTGGAAACGGTCGCACAGACTCGCCGGAGCGGAGTCCGGGGCGAGGACGGAACCTTCTCGACCACTATCAGCGTGCACGTCGGTCTCTCCTGTTCATTTCCGAAAGCTCTATTCGAGAAAGAGTGCGGCGGATCGTCACGCGTACACGTCCGCGACGGCGCCGTGGTCCATCACGGCGGTCACGTAACGGTCGCTCATGATCCGGCTGCGCTCGAAGGGCTGCATCACCTTGGGTGTCATCGTCCACATCAACCCGTGGACGAGGTGCCGGACGTAGTCGGCCCACGCCTCGTCGAATGTAATCCGCGGTCCGCCGGCCGCCGCGAGCTGGTCCAGGTAGCCCCTGAGGAGATCCCGTTCGCTGCTCCGGCGGTCCTCGACGGACAACGCACCCGACAGGAAGAGGGCGACGTCGTAGGACCACGGCCCGAAGCAGTAGCACTGCCAGTCGATGAAGCCGAGGTCGCCATCCGGGCGCAGGAATGTGTTGCCGAGGTGCGCGTCGCCGTGCTGCAGGGAGTGCACGGCGACGTCGTCCGATTCCCACACCTTCTTGAACGCCCGGTACAGCAGGTCGGGGTTCTGAAGCTCCGCGGGGTACTGGGGTGCACCCTCCTGCGCGAAGTGCGAGTTCCAGTACTTCTCTCGGTAGAAGAGCTTCGCGGCCTTCCGGGTGATGCTGCCGACGCCGACGCCCGGAAGGTCGGCTGCGGTCTTCCCCCAGGTGGCGGCGTGCCACTTCGCCTGATGACTCAGTCCGCTCGCGACCTGATCGACGGTGAGGACGTCGCCCGGCTCGACGAACGTCGATCCCGCCGCGGCGATGTCTTCGAGGACGATCAGTCCCTTGCCGCCGGTCCGGTCGACGCCGGCGTAGTAGCACTCGGGCGCCGACGACTCGAACAGGTGCCGCAGTTCCCCGTAGAACCGGGCCTCCATCGTGTGGATCGCGTCGTCGGAGACGTTGTCGAGACGGCGATCCAGGCCGCCCTTGACGCACAGATTGCGGGACAGCGGGACGTCCGGCTGTCCGGAGTAGGTGGCCTCGAGGAGCACTTTCGTGGCTGTGCCCCAGATGATCTTGGTGACCTCGAGGTGCTCGACCGTCAGCGTCGGGTTCTGCAGGCGCAGGACCCCGGTGAGCCACGCGGCCGTGATCTCGTCCGGCGCGCTCGGCTGGAAATCGGAAGTATCAAGCATGAAACCGGAGTCTCCTCGACTGTCGGCGCGAATATAATTGAGACTGCTAGGATCAATATAGGAACCGTGCGCAGCGCCGTCAAGCCACTCGCGTTACCCGACTCACATACTGCACCGCACGGTGAGTCGGTCCACATACCGCCCGGAATCCGCCGGGACCACCCGTTCCACACCGCCGGGAGACATCGTGCCGAGCATCGAAGAACGCCTGATCAGGCTCGAGGACATCGAGCGAATCCGTCGCCTGAAGGCCGAGTACTGCAACGCCTGCGACGATCACCACGACCCGGACGCGATCGTCCGGCTCTTCGCCGCCGACGGCATCTGGGAGGCCGACGGGCTCGGCGCATACCGGGGTCACGACGAGATTCGCCGGGCATTCGAGCGTTTCGGGCGGTCCATACGCTTCTCTCAGCACAACACGACGAATCTCGACATCACCGTGACCGGGAACACCGCGTGCGGAACGTGGCATTTCGTAGGCGTCGTCGACTTCCACGACGGCCCCGCCAGGCTCACGCTCGCGCGATACGACGAGCGGTACGTCAAGATCGACGGCGATTGGAAGTTCGCGCACCTGAACGCCGTGCGGCTCGCCCACCACGAGCTGCCCGGCCTGCAGAGATGACGGAACCGCCCGTGCGTGACGCACGGGCGGTCCGGTGATCCCGAAACGGGCGAAAGCCTCGGGAGTCAGGCGTCGCCGTGGACCAACCCGAACGGGCGGCCGTCCTCCATTCGGTCCGTGACCTCGATCCAGCCGGCGCCGGACTTGCCGTTGATCTGCACGTTCGCGAGATGCTCGACGATGCGCAGCACCTCGTCACCCTTCGTGTGCCGGAGCGGGAGACGGCACGTCGGCTGGTAGGTCGCCTCGAACACGTCGCCGTCCGGCAACGGGATCGTGACGTCCGCACCGGCCAGCCAGTAGTCCGGGGCGCCGTCGTACCGGCATTTCACGCTCATCTCCGTGACGACGTGTGGCGTACCGTCCTTCAGGACGATGCCCGCGACCGCGGGTTCGGGTGTGCCGACCTGCATCGCGACGACGGAGAAGAGGTTGTCGGCATCGAGCTGGCCGTACACCCAGCGCCAGCAGTCGATCGACTGCCAGTTGCGCACGCCCCATGAGTGGTCGCGGAAGCCGAATCCGCGAATTCGCTTCTCCTGACCGTCGATTCGGACGGTCCCGGTCATCTGCCCGACGCCGGCATAGTGATCCTTGGCGACCGATTCGCCGCCGTGGTACGTGCCGTCCGTCGACGTGCGGTAGGGCGGGGCCAGGTCGACCCACGACAGGTCGAACGCGACCTTCTCCTTCGGCGAGTTGCGGAACGCCGTGCCCGGATCTGCGAATTCCGTTCCGTCGGCGAGGTGGCTCAGTTCACCGTCGAACGAGATCGACCAGCCCCCGGCCGTCCCTTCCGAGGCGAAGTCGAGGTCCCCGGCCTGCCACCGGAGGTTGTCGGTGATCTTCGCTTTCCGGAAACCGACCAGCGCGTCACCGGTGCTTCGCAACTGGAGCGCCGTCACCTCGGCGAAACCCTCGTTGACCCGTCGGCCGATGCGGAACAGCGCTCCGGCCGAACCGTCCTCTTCGACGACGTGGAAGAAGGCCGACTCGTTCCAGTTCGACTCCGGGCCGGGATCGTGCATCGCCTCGTCGGCCGCGACGACGTTGAAGAATGCGGACTGTGCATCCATGTTCTGTTCCTCTCGACAGAGGCGACCGGCCGTGGCAGCGGGCGCCCGTGATCGGACGGGCGGCAGGAACACCTCTCCCCTGCCGCCCGCACCCGACCCGATTCAGTTGACGGCGGAGTCCTTCGCGACTCCGCGCGAACCCACCTGACCCTTCCAAGAGGTTCCCGGCTCGATCATCTTCTCCGCGGCACGGATCTCCTCGTACGAGAAGTTCCGGCCCAGGCCGATCGGGGTCTCGCCCTTCGCATACTTGCGCGCGGCGTCGAGTATCAGGCGCCGCATGCGGATGATGGCCAGGTCCGACGTGCCCAGGTGCTCACGGCTGCGGTCCTCGATGGGCCCCATGCTCTCCTGGATGCCGAGGTCCTCGACCTGGTTACCGGTCATGCCGCTGAAGCTGAATTTGTCACCGTGCTTCTTGCGGTCCATCGAGTCCCGATCCTGCTGCCACATGTTCCCCGAGTGGAAGTCCATGTGGAAGTTTTCGTCGAGTTCGCCGACGCCGGACCATTCCAGAATCTTGGCGCGGTACTCGGGCTCGATGTTCTCGTCGTCGAGCCGGGCGTGAATGAAGTAGAAGATGGTGTTCTCGTCATCGACCGGCACGAACACCTGCGAGAACACCCAGTTCTCCGGCGCCGAGAAGAGCGCCCAGGACGGGGCGACGAACTGGGTCGTGCGCACGTACTTCTTGTGCTCACCGTCGACGAGCGCGTCGCGGATGCCTGCGTAGTGGAACCCGTAGGGCAGGTTCTCGACCTCGAGGCGCGGCGCCCCGTCGGTCAGCTGGAAGTTGAGCAGGCCGCCGCCGCCGGTGTAGTCGCCGCCTTCGGCCAGACGCCGGTTGAGGTCGTTGTGCAGGAAGTTGGAGTGGGCCGAGTCGATGGCACCTTCGAGGGCCTGGGCCCAGTTGCATCGCTGCGCCACCCGAATCGTGTAGATCTGCTCGGGCTTGCGAGCGGTCCAGTCGAACGCCGGGAACTCCGGCTCCGCCTTCGGGTCACCGAAATACGCCCAGATCAGGCCGCCGGCCTCACGCACCGGATACCCGATGTGACGGATCTTGTCCTTGAACGTGCTGTCCGCCGGCTCCGACGGCGTCTCCACCACCTTGCCGTTCCGATCCACCCGCCACCCGTGATAGAGGCATTGCAGAGCGCAATTCTCGTTGCGCGCCAACGCCAACGACGCACCCCGGTGCGGGCACGCCTCGTCGAGCACCCCGACCTTGCCCTCGGTGTCCCGGAACGCCACGTACTTGCCGCCGAGGATCTTGATCCGCCGCGGGGCGCCGTCCGAGACGACGTCCTCCGACATCAGCACCGGCGTCCAGTACTGACGCATCAAGACACCCATCGGTGCGTCACCCTCGACGCGGGTGAGCAGGTCGTTGTCTTGCTTGTTCAGCATGAGTTCTCTCCAAGTTCGAGGTCTGACGACCGGGCTGCGGTTCCAAGTTCTTCGAGGGTGGAGGATCGGCACCTACCCGACGTGCGACTCGGCCGGTGACGCTGGTGATCCATCCCGCACTATTTTGAATATTATCGTCTCATAATAGACGTGGCAAGGAAACGTCGGACACGACTTGTGCGATCGCTCCTACGCGGGCCGCTCACAACCTACGGCCTGCGCGAATGCGAGCAACTCCCGCTCGAGCGCGTCCGGCTCTTCCAGCATCGGATAGTGGCCGCACCCCTCGATCGTGACCAGTCGCGACCGCGTCAGCTGCTCCGACAGCCAGGCCGCACCCCGCGCGGAGTGCACGGGGTCGGCACGCCCCACCACCTGCAGAACGGGTACCCGGACGTTCGCGAGCTCGTCGATCTGGTCGAATTCGAGCATCGAGCGGTAACACTCGATCGCCGCCCACGACGGCATCTGCAACGACACCCGCATGAGCCACTCGATCGTCGACTCCGTCGGCGGCTGTGCGAACGCACTCGCGAGGTTGGTTCGCCGAGACCCCAGCCGATCGGAGTTCTCGGCGTCGAGGAGACGCGGCAGCACCTCACTCGCGGGCGCACCGAACGGGAAGTCCGCGCTCCGGCTGGCACGGACCGCATTCGATCCCACCAGCACGAGCCCGGCGATCCGGCCGGAATCCAGGACCGCGGCCTTGAACCCCACCTGCCCGGCGAACGAGTGCCCGACCAGCGTCACTCCGGCGAGGTCGAGCGTCTCGACCACGTCGAGCAGGTCGCGGGCCAGCTGCGGGACGTCGTACCCGTGGCGGGGCTTGTCCGAGAGGCCGTGCCCCCGCTGGTCCACACAGATCGCCCGGAAACCCGCGTCGGCCAGCACCCGCATCTGCCGGTCCCACACCGAGTGGTCGAGACCGAAGCCCGCCACCAGCACCACCGGCGGTCCCTCGCCGAGCTCGTGCACGGCGAGGCGGACACCGCTGCCGACCTTGATCAGTTCCATCAGGCGCCGTCCGCCGCAGTGGCCGAGGTTGCGAGAAGCTCGGCCGTGTCGCGGTAGTACGCGCGGATCGCGGTCGCCTTGCCGTTCTCGAACGTCCATTCCTCGACGGCGCCGGACGCGATCGGCGCACCGCCGCCCGGCGGGTACCAGTCGAACGACAGCCGCGCCGCGACGCGGTTGCCGCCGTCGACGAGCGCATCGAGGGTCAGTCCGCGCGGACCGACGTCCACCACACCGCGGGCCATGGCCTGGAACATTGCGCGAAGTCGCCGTGCACCCTCGACCCGGCCCCCGTAGGGAAGGGACGACGGCATCTCCACGAAGATCGCGTCGTCGAAGCCTGCGTCGGCCAGCTCCCCCAGTCGCTCGGGATCCTGGTCGATGAGCGCGCCGTAGAACGCACCGACCACCTCGGCCGGTGTAAGTGTGACGTGAGTGCCGTCAGGCATGTCGAATCCTTTCCCGATTTCCACGAATCATCGGCCGAACTCGGCCACGTACTTCTGGAACGCCGGCTGCGTGACCGACGACGCCTGCGCCCACGACTCGAATTCGAGTACCGACGCCAGGTCGCCGTCCTGGGCGAGCTGAACCGCGCGCTTCATGTCCGCGAGCATCCCGCGATCCCGCGTCGAATACCGCTCTGCGAGTTCGAGTGCCGTGGCGATGGGGTCGTCGGCAAGTTCGGTCGCCAAGCCGACGCGGTACGCCTCGTCCGCTCCGATGGTCTTGGCGCCGAGAATCGTCGCCATCGCACGGTCGGCGCCCATCCGGCGTGTGAGGAACCAGCTGCAGCCGCCGCCGGGGTGCAGGCCGATGTCGGCGAACGACACGACGAAGCGAGCCCGTGGACCGGCGACCACTACGTCGCAGGCCAGCGCGATGTTGACGCCCGCGCCGACGGCCGCGCCCTGTACCGCCGCGATCGTCGGGATCTTCAGGTCGTGGATCCCGAGGAAACTCGCATAGACCGTCTTGAGTTCGTCGCGGATCTCCGCGGGCGGCCGGGTCGTGTCGCCGAACAGGCTGCCGACGTCGGCGCCCGCGCAGAACGCCCGGCCGGAGCCGGACACGACCAGTGCGCTCGCCTCGGGGTCCGCGGCGACGGCGGCGATCGCAGCGGCAAGCTCGTCGAGCATGTCCCGATCGAGGGCGTTGAGCCGCTCGGGCGCATTGAGTTGGATATGACGAACCGGTCCCCGGTTCGTCAGCTCGATCGTCGAGCCCATTACACGATCACACTCCCGGATTCGTCTGCCGGTTCGACCGGCAGCGGTGTCTTGTTTGATTCACAGTTGTTGGCGCCCTTGCCGATTCCGCGGAGGAGCGGCGCCATCCGACGCGCGATCAGGTCGACCGTGCGCTCGACCGTCTTCTCGGGCATGCCTCCGACGGAGGCCCAGAGGAAGACGGTGTCGACCGGGCAGTCGCCGATCCAGGCGGCGAACCGGGCGGTGAGATCCTCGGGTGTCCCGAACCAGAACGCTCCCGGACCGGACAGCGGCCTGTTGCGTCCGGCGGCGGGGTCGTACTCCCGGGGAGCCGGTCCCTCGATTCCGCGGGCCATATGACGCCGATACGAGTTCTGCTGATATGCGATGTACCCGGACATCTCGGACCACTCGCGGTCCGGGTCCTCGCTCGGAAGCGCGAAGAACGGCCCACCCATACGCCCCGCGGACGGGTCGAGCCCCGCGTCGGCACGGCCCCGTCGATACGCCGGCATCAGGTCGGGATTGACGAACAGCAGGTTGGCACCGAGTCGCCCGGCACGACGCGCGCCGTACTCACCGCCGCTGCCCAGCCAGATCGGGATCGGGGACTGGACCGGAGCCGGTGTCACCCGCTGCCCCGCCCACATCTCTCGCAGTTCGGACACCTGCCTGGTCATGGTGGTGAAGCGGGCGTCGCGGTCGGCGCCGAACAGATCGAACTCGGCCTGCTGGTATCCCGCGCCGAGCCCCAGGTCGAGACGGCCGTCGGAGATCAGATCGACGACGGCCGCCTGCTCCGCCAGTTCGACGGTGGCGTGCAACGGTGCGACGACGAGCGCGGTTCCCACCCGGACGGTGCGGGTGCGCGCCGCGACCGCCGCCGCGAACGTGAGCGCCTGCGGGAGGTACCCGTCGTCGAACCCATGGTGTTCGCTGACCCAGATCGAGTCGAGGCCCGAGGCCTCGGCGAACTCGCACATCTCGAGGGTGTGCGCGTAGACGCGGGCCGGGTCGAGTCCCGATCCGGGCGGCACCCGTAGATCGAAATAGACCCCGACCTTCACGAGGATCCACCCTTCGACAGCGCGACACGCTGCCAAGTCGGGAGCGCGGAGGTAATCGTCAAGTCCGACATGGTCATCTGCTCCGTTCGGGGCCTGCCGGTCAGCGGAAGTCCATCCAGTGTCCGTGCGGGGTCCAGCCCATCAGGAACGGAATCTCGATCCGCGCGACCGGGCCGGTGGTGATGTCGTAGGTATCGAAGATCAGATACTCACCCCGCCGCTCCGCCCACCACGACACCGGCACGATGATGAACCCATCCCCCTCCGGTGAGGTCGGGGTCCGCGGCGCGAACGTCGCCTCCAACACCGCCGCCGCCTCCGTCGACCGAATCTGATACACCTGCTCCGCCATCGTCTTCACATTCGTCACGACCAGGCTGTTCATCGACATCCCGTTACGCTTGACCACCCCACCGACCTGGAAACCGAACGTGTACCCCTTGCCGTAGAACCGCTCGTCGACCTTCGGCAACTCCGACGGCCGATCCGAGAGCTGCTCCGTCTTCGCCGCCCCGGTCTTCAGATCGATCGTCCACCGACCCAGAAAACTCCGCGACACCGAGAAGAACAACGCCACATCCTCCCCCTCCGCGAAATCCTCCGCGAACGGGAACGGCGGCCGGTTGAAGATCGGCGCATCCAACATCAACAGATCACCCTCGACATTCGCCGACAAGGTGTGCATCACATACTCCGCCGGCAGATCCGTGGTGATCCACCGCACCTGCCCCTGCAGATCATGCCGCGGAATCAACGCGATCACGATCGGCAACGACGCATCCCACCCCCAGATCCCCAACTTGCGCTCGGTGATCTGCTTCCGATCCGCCGTGAACGGCTGAAACGGCATCACAATCCACTCCGGCGTCAACCAAATATCATGCGCCACCGTGTTATACGGGGCATCCTCGAGATCCCGCGACTCCACCACCCCATCCGGATGCACGATATGGATCGTCACGAACGGCGCCTCATCCCGCCAATTCCACCCATACAACGTCCCGGTGTCGTGATCCCACTTCGGATGCGCCGTGAACGAGGCATCCCCGAACGACGACTTCGCGTGCAAACCCGCCGACAACTTACTCGACCACGGCACCACCCCCCGCGTCTGCAGGGTGATCGGATCCAACGCGATCGGCGGCCCACCCTGCTCACCCGACGCCAACACCTCCCCCGCGAACGGGAAAATATTGATGTTGTTCGTCCCCTGCGGAACCCCCGCCGTGAACTCGTCACGCACGACATCGCCGTACGCGTGATCACGCCAATCCCCGAACCCCCCGTCGGTCCACTCGAACAACCCCCGCCCCGCCCGCTCCTCCGCCACGAACTTCGGCGTCCGAATCCACCGATTCCGGAAATCCGCCCGACCATTGTCCAAAACCAGACCCTGCACCATCCCGTCCATACTGATCAACGGGGTCGTACCCTGCTTCGACGGACGACGCCACGTCGGACCCGACCGATAGAAACCACCCGACAACTCCCGCGGAATCTCCCCCGACGTCACAATGCACTCCTCGACCGTCGCCTCGAAACGCATCGGCTGAAACGGCCCCCGCAACGAATTGCCCTTGGGTAACGGATATCCCATTTTCCTCATACCTCCGATAGCGACGGCTCGGTGAAATCCGGCAGCCCGTCGCACATTAGCACCGCCCGGACACGAATGGAAACGCTCGTTCACATTGCCCGATTCGGGCGCTTGACCTGCGTCGACGCACTCGCGCCGGACCCAGGGCGGCGTGACGCTTGCAGGCCGCGTAATACTTATGATACTTCAAATATCATAATACCGTGGGTCGGGTCGGCAGGCAGGCGGAACAAGACCGTCACTTCACGCCCGCCCGGAGCATCTCGCTTGCCTCCGGTTCTTCTCGAACACGGATCACAGACCGGAGGCACTGCAGTGATATTCCCCCGCCGAATGCCTCCCACCTGGCTGATCGTCACGTTGATGGCGTTGTGCGGCACGATCGTCTCGCTCCAGCACACGATTGCGATCCCGATGCTTCCATCGGTGCCGGAGACCTACGGGGTGAGTACGGACGACGCCTCCTGGCTCGTCACCTCGACCCTGCTCGTCGCCGCCATCGCCACCCCGGTGGTCACCCGGCTCGCCGACATGGTGGGACGGCGCCGGATGCTCGTCATCGCGATGTCGGTGATGACCGCAGGCTCGTTCATCGCCCTCCTCGGCACATTCCCGGCACTCATCGCCGGGCGGTCGCTCCAGGGCTTCGCGACGGCGCTCGTGCCCGTCGCGATCAGCATCCTCAGGGACACGCTGCCCCCGGCGAAGATCGGCACCGCGATCGGCGGCCTCAGCGCGACCCTCGGCATCGGAACCACGCTCGGCATCCCGCTCGCAGGCTTCCTGCAGGACATGGCGGGACCACTCACCGTGTTCTGGGTCGCGGGAGCCTGCGGTGCGCTGCTGACCGTCGGCGCACTCCTCATCGTCCCCGACATCGGATCACGGTCACCCGGGCGGTTCGACTTCGTCGGCGCACTGCTGCTGTCGATGGGACTCGCCGCGATGCTGCTGGCGCTGTCCAAGGGCGGGTCCTGGGGCTGGGCCAGTCCGCGCACACTCTGCTGCGTCGCCGCAGCGGTCGCCGTCTTCGCGGTATGGGCGCCGCTGCAATGGCGGGCGCCCAATCCGCTGGTGAACCTGCGGACCGCCGTCTATCGCCCAGTTCTGCTGACCAATCTGGCCGGCATGCTCATCACGTTCGCGATGTTCATCAACACGCTCGCCACGACGCAGCAACTACAACTCCCGACCTGGACCGGTCACGGTTTCGGTCTCACCGCCACCTCCGCCGGACTCGCAGTCGCGACGACCGCATTCGCACAGGTGATGGTCTCGCCGTTCGCCGGCATGCTCATCGACCGCTGGAACGGTCGTGTCGTGCTGCTGATCGGGAGTGTCGTCACCACCGTCGCGTGTGCTGTCCGGCTCGTGGCGCCCGGCACCGTCGTCACTGTCACGGCCATCGCGTTCGTGATCGCCGGGGGCACCGCCATCTCGTTCGCCACACTTCCCGGGCTGGTCATGGCGGCCGCACCGGCATCCGAATCTTCGGCCGCCAACGGCATCAACACCCTCCTCCGTTCCGTCGGCGCGTCGCTGGCGAGTGCCACCCTTGCGATGATCCTCGTCTCGCTCAGTGTCGACTCCGGTTCTGTCCCCATCCCCACGGCGCGAGCGTTCGACGTCGTGTGGGTGGTGGCCGGGATGTGCGCCCTCGTGACCACGGTCCTGGGCGTGTTCCTGCCCCGACGGTCTCCCGTACACACCGAGGTCACAACGATCAATCCTCGCCGGAATGCGCTCGCAGGCAATGAAACGACCCCGCCCGCCCAGAGTAATTCACCGGTTCCCATTGCGGCGCGACGCGCACGTAACCTATTCTGATATTCAGAGTTTCAAAATCCGCCGAGTCGCGGAGCCCTTTCCCGTCGCCAGAAGTCAGGAATCCTGTGACCCAAACAACTCCCGCGCCGCTGTCCGTCTCGGACCCCGCAGAGGCCGAGTTCCAGCAGTCCCTCGCCGCCGCGCTCGACGACGCCAATCTGCCGACACTGCTGGCGGCGGTCGTGCAGCTCACCGGCGATCTGTCACTTCTCGAAGGCAAGTTCCGGCCCACCGCCATGCGCGGACCGGGCGACCACGACGACGGCGGCATGCCCGAAGGCGTTCGAGCCGAGCTGCGCACGCTTGCGTTCGACGTCGTCCTGGCGCATCGCCGCGGCGAACTGCCGGATGCTCCCACCCTGGCACCCGAGCAGGTACTGCACGTCCTCGGCCGATGCCTGGACGAAGAAGTGCCGAGCGCGCAGGGCGGCATGCTCGCCGAAGAACTCGGCGCTCTGTCCCGTGCAACGCCGGTCATCGACACCGCGTCCGGTGAACGGGCACCGCACGTCCTGGTGGTCGGCACCGGCTTCTCGGGACTGTGCGCGGCCATCCGGCTCGACGAGGCCGGTGTGCCGTACACGATCATCGACAAGAACCCGGACGCCGGCGGCACGTGGCACGAGAACATCTACCCGGGCTGCGGCGTCGACACCCCCGTCCACCTCTACTCGTACTCGTTCGCCCAGCGAGCGGATTGGCCCCGGTACTTCGCCAAGCAGTCGGAGGTCGAGGATTATCTGCTCGACATCGCGACGTCGTACGGCATCCGTAAGCAGGTGCAATTCGGCACCGAACTGGAAACCGCCGAGTGGGTCGAGGACCGGCAGCACTGGCGAGTCACGCTCCGCCGCGCCGACAACTCCACGTACACCGCGGAGTACCCGGTCGTCATCACCGCGGTGGGTCTGCTCAACCGTCCCGCCTACCCGAAACTCGACGGTCTGGACTCCTTCACCGGACCGGTCGTCCACACCGGTGCCTGGGATCCCGGGATCGACCTGGAGAACAAGCGGGTCGCCGTGATCGGAACCGGCGCCTCCGCGATGCAACTGGTGCCGGCCATCGCAGGCACCGCCCGTGAGGTAACCGTCTTCCAGCGTTCGGCGCAGTGGATCATGCCCAATCCCAACACCACTCGCGGCGTGGAGCCGGCCAAGCAGTTCCTGATGGCCGAGTTCCCCGGCTACCTCGCCTGGTACCGGCTGCAGCAGGCTTGGAAGTTCGGTGACCGGCTGCACCCGATGCTGCGCATCGATCCGGAATGGCCGCATCAGGAGCGGTCGATCAACTCCGAGAACGAGCGCCATCGCAAGTTCCTGACCCGGTACATCGAGCAGAAGCTCGAGGGCCGCCCCGATCTGATCGAAAAGTGCGTGCCCGACTACCCGCCTTACGGCAAGCGTCCACTGCTCGACCACGGCTGGTTCGACGCACTTCTCCGTGACGACGTCGCCCTGGTCGGCGAGGGCGTGTCCCGCATCGACGGTCAGCGTGTGGTCACCTCGTCCGGTGCCGAGTACGAGGTCGACGTGATCGTGCTGGCCACCGGATTCCAAACGCTCAACATGCTCGCCCCCATGGAGATTCACGGCCGCGACGGAACAACGTTGCGGGAGAGTTGGGGCGCCGACGACGCGCGGGCCTACCTGGGCATGACCGTGCCCAACTTCCCCAACATGTTCATCCTGTACGGCCCCAACACGAATGCAGGCCACGGTGGCAGCCACGTCCTGAGCGTCGAGATGCAGGTCCGCTTCGTGCTGCAGGCTCTCGCGCGGATGGCGAAGCGGAACCTGTCTAGCATCGAATGCCGGCAGGAGGTCTTCGACGCCTACAACGGCGAGATCGACGCTGCGCTGGACGGTTCGATCTGGACCCACACCGGCATGACGACCTATTACCGCAACAGCAAGGGCCGCATCGTCACCAACACGCCGTGGACGAACGCCGACTACTGGCATCGCACTCGCAGTCTTGTCGCGGAGGAGTTCATCGAGCGCACGTGCGAACTGTGAGCCGCATCCCCCTCATACCTACGAAGACGGAAGGTATCTCGATATGACCGACACCGAACGCACCCGGGTTCTGGTCCTGCAATTCAATGAGGCACGCGCTCGCAACGACGCCGACGCGATCGCGGCGCTGCTGGCCGAGGACGTCGAATGGCACCCACCCGTCGGCATCCGTCCCCGGCCCTTCCGCGGCCGAGAGCGGGTGGCCGCCGCCCTCACCGGGGCGAATACGAGTCGGGTACTGCGGGTCGACACGATCGAGCGCGAAGTCGTCGCGGTCGTGGTCGACGGCGAGACCGCAGTCGTCCGGCAGCTCATGCGCGCCGAGCGAATCGACGGCGAGACCTACACCAATGACTACTGCTGGGTCTACACGTTCCGCGAGGGATTGATCCAGCGGATGGACGAGTACGGCGACACCCTGCTCACCGCACGCGCCGGGTTCGTCCCGCTGCTGCCACCCGAAGATTCGGTGCCCGAACCGCCGAGGGCCACGAACCTCGTTGCCACCACCCACACCCCCGAAAGGAACTAGGGAATCATGACGACACCCTCCCGTTCCGCCGTGCCCGACTGGTTCGACGCGAGCGAGACCCGGCTCCTGGGCAAGGCGTGCACGCGCTGCCGTTCCGTCTTCTTCCCCCCGACCATCGACCGCTGCCGCAATCCGCGGTGCGGCGGCGATGTGCTCGAAACCCACCCTCTGAGCACCCGCGGCCGGATCTGGTCGTGGACACGCAACCACTACAAGCCTCCGGCCCCCTACGTCTCGGGCGATCCGTTCGAGCCCTACACCGTGCTCGCGGTCGAGCTCGAGGAGGACGGCCTGGTCGTACTGGGGCAGCTCAGCCCGGACAGCCCGCCCGCGAACGTCGGCGACATGGTGTCGCTGCGCACGGAGAAGCTGCTGGAAGACGAAGACGGCGTCCAGTTGGTGTGGCGCTGGACCCTCGACAATTCCGAGACCGTGGAGGTCGCATCATGAGTGGAGTAGCCGTTCTCGGGGTGGGTATGCACCCGTGGGGCAAGTTCGGGAAGTCGTTCGTCGAGTACGGCCGGGTGGCCGCTCGCGCGGCCCTCGAGGATGCCGGCATCGACTGGACCGACGTGCAGATGGTCGCCGGCGCGAACACCTGGCGCGGCGGCTACCCCGGCCTGGTCAGCGGCGCGGCCTTCGCACAGGAGCTCGGCTGGAACGGCACCCGTCTGAGTAGCTCGTTCGCCGCGTGTGCGTCGGGGGCTCAGGCGATCGGGGCCGCCCGGGCCCACATCCTCGCCGGTCTGTGTGACGTCGCCCTCGTCATCGGCGCCGACGTCGCCCCCAAGGGGTTCTTCGGCCCGTTCGGCGGCGGTGATCAGACCGATCCCGACTGGCTGCGGTTCCGACTCCTCGGTGCCACCAACCCCACCTACTTCGGTCTCTACGCCCAGCGCCGCATCGCGGCGTACGGCGCGAGCGAACGCGATTTTGCGATGGTGAAGGCGAAGAACAGCCGTGCGGGCGCACTCAACCCGAACGCACGGTTCACCAAGGTGGTCACCGAAGACGAGGTGCTGGCGAGCGCGTATGTCGCCGAACCGCTGCATCTGCTGGACGTGTGCGCCACGAGTGACGGTGCCGCGGCACTGGTCATCACCAGCGAGGACTATGCGCGTCGTAAGCAGCTCGATCGGGGTGGCCGCACCGTTCGCATATCAGCGTTGTCCACGAACTCGCCGACCTACCCGAACAACGTCATCGAGATGCCCAACTTCGCCACCGACTCGACACTCGCGGTGCCCGCGCCGGACGAGGGTTTCAAGACCTCGCTCGCCAGTTCGGCGTACGCCGAGGCCGGTCTCGGGCCCGACGACCTGAATCTTGCAGAAGTCTATGATCTTTCGACTGCTCTCGAACTCGACTGGTACGAGCACATCGGGCTGTGCGCCGAGGGCGAGGCCGAGAAGATTCTGCACGACGGCGTCACCTCGCTGGGCGGACGGGTGCCGGTGAACCCGAGCGGCGGACTCGCAAGCTTCGGCGAGGCCGTACCGGCACAGGCCATCGCCCAGGTCGTTGAGCTGACGGTCCAGTTGCGCGGCGACGCGGGTGAGCGTCAGGTGCCGAATGCCAACGTCGGCATGTCGATCAACCAGGGTCTCTTCGGTCACGGTTCAGCAGTGATCGTCACGGCCTGACCTCAACTCCGAACGCCTCGACCCCGTTGCACCGATATGGAATCGGTGCAACGGGGTCGAGGCGTTCGTACTCAGCTCACGTACGGGTCATGCGTCGGTCGACTGCGCGGCCTTGGCCGACGAGGGAACACCGACGACGTCCTGCCAGCGCACACCCGGATCGATCAGTTCCTCCGCCGAACGGATTTCGTCGTAGCGGAAATCCCCCGCCAGGCCCAGTGGCGTCTCGCCGCGCTGGTTCCGACGTGCGGCATCGAGCATCAGGCGACGCATGCGGATCACGGCGAGGTCGGACGTGCCCAGGTGCTCCCGGGTGCGATCCTCGATCGGACCCATGCTCTCCTGCACCCCGAGATCCTCGGTCTGATTTCCGGTCATGCCGCTGAAACTGAACTTGTCGCCGTGCTGCTTGCGGTCCATCGAGTCCCGATCCTGCCGCCACATGTTCCCCGAGTGGAAGTCCATGTGGAAGTTTTCGTCGAGGTCACCCACACCGGACCATTCCAGAATCTTGGCCCGATACTCGGGCTCGATGATCTCGTCACCCTCCCGGGCGTGGATGAAGTAGAAGATGGTGTTCTCGTCGTCGACCGGCACGAACACCTGCGAAAAGATCCAACCCTGCGGCGCCGAGAACATCGCCCAGTACGGCGCAATGAATTTCGTTGTCCGTACGTACTGCTTGGGCGTTCCGTCCTTCAGCGTCGCGTCCCGGATACCGGCGTACTGGAACCCGTAGGGCAGGTTGTCGATCTCGAGACGCGGAGCGCCTCCGACGAGGACCTTGTCGAACAGCCCACCGCCGCCGGTGTACTCGCCGCCGCCTGCCAACTTGCGCATCAGATCGTTGTGCAGAAAATTCGCGTGCGCCGCATCGATGGCACCCTCGATCGCCTGCGCCCAGTTGCATCGCTGCGCCACCCGAATCGTGTAGATCTGCTCGGGCTTGCGAGCGGTCCAGTCGAACGCCGGGAACTCCGGCTCGGCCTTCGGGTCACCGAAATACGCCCAGATCAGGCCGCCGGCCTCACGCACCGGATACCCGATATGACGAATCTTGTCCTTGAACGTGCTGTCCGCCGGCTCCGACGGCGTCTCCACCACCTTGCCGTTCCGATCCACCCGCCACCCGTGATACAGGCATTGTAGAGCACAATTCTCGTTGCGCGCCAACGCCAACGACGCACCCCGGTGCGGGCACGCCTCGTCGAGCACCCCGACCTTGCCCTCGGTGTCCCGGAACGCCACGTACTTGCCGCCGAGGATCTTGATCCGCCGCGGGGCCCCGTCCGAGACGACGTCCTCCGACATCAGCACCGGCGTCCAGTACTGACGCATCAAGACACCCATCGGTGCGTCACCCTCGACGCGGGTGAGCAGATCATTGTCTTGCTTGTTCAGCATGAGTTCTCTCCAAATCGAGTCCGTGGTGCGAGGTAACTGTCAGATACAGGTGAAGTGGACACCGGCCACATCGAACTGCTCTTTCACGACGATTTCGCTCGGGAGCTTCAGTTCGACGGCGCAGATTCCCTCGCGCAGTGTGTCCTTCGTCGTGGTGAAGCGCACGACCTGACCGGCCTCGAGCAGGTGGACGTGTGCCTCGTCGTCCGAGACCGTTTCCACCCTGGCATCGAGGGCCAATGCCCATTTCTCGGCGGCGTGGTGTGCATCCAGCATCCGCACTTCCATGGAGACGATCCCCCCTTCGGGATGCTCGGGAACCTTTCCGGACCAGGCCGGACCTCCCCACCTCCACGATTCGTACGGCGTCGCCCAGTCGACCGACACCATCGCTCCCGGCACATCCTTCGGGTGCAGCACGTTCGCACCCTGGTCGAATAACTTGAGCTCCGCGACAATCCGCACCCCCAGCTCATCCAATCTGGCTCGGGCACGGTCGTTGTCGGGAACCTGGAACACCGCCATGTATCCGGCATCGCCGCCGCGTTCCTCAGCGTATCTCCGAACGGGGCCGTCCTCGTACGGGGAGCAGATCTCCAGGAACGAGTTGCCCAGACTGAAAACGGCGTTGTGCGTCGAGAACTGGTTCGCCAGATCGTCGTTGAACGGCTCCGACAATCGTAATGCTTGCTGCACCGTATCGGCCGTGCCCGCCAAGTCAGCGGTCACCACCGCGACATGTCTGAGACGAATGTGAGTCATGGAAATCCTACCGATCTTGGTCGTTGTCGTCGCGCGATGAAATCCGGACCACGCCTGTGTCTCGGGCTCCATTCCGCGGTGCCAGATTCTTCGGCGTTTCTCCGTACGGTTCGCGTTCGTCGCGGGCGGCCCAGCACATTCACCTCGCTGACATCTCGGGAACACGATCGACGGGAATGAGTTGGAGACGAACCGTGCTCGGTCGAAATCCAATTACGAGAATTGCCGACTCAGAACTGTGATGTGACTCACTACACACGACCGAAGGTGAAGATGTCAATATGTGGAGCAGTGGAATTCACAGCCCGATCGACTCCGGTGGTTGCGCAGCAGAGGATTACGGAAGGACTGCCGGATCAGCAGCACGTGCGTTGTGTCAGATCGTGGTGGCGACGAATAACGACTCTGCTCGCGCGCACACGGTGTCCCCGTTCCACAACGTGCCTCGGAGGAAGCGCTTACGCCCCTCTTCCCGCTCGAACGCGGCCTCGAGCATCAGGGGCGTGTCGAGCGGTGTGACCGAGACGTACGACACGTTGAGATAGGCCGTGCGCGAACGTGAGCGTTCCCACGACGCGAGTGAGCCGAGCACGTCGTCGAAGATCAGCGGGATCGCGCCGCCGTGTGCCACACCGCCCACACCGTTGAAGAACCGTCCGAACCGCACGTGGGCGACCACGCTGTCATGATCCCGTTCCACCACCTCGAACCACGGTGTCATCGATTGGCCGCGGCTCGGCACGTCGCGGCGGTTCGAGAAGTCTCGCCGGAAGTCGGGCACCTGATGCTCCGCGAGCGAAGACGCACCCGTGGCGAGCAGGGTCGTCAGCTGTTCCGCTTCGGCGACCGGGAGGGCCGCGCCGGCAAGCAGGTCCTGGAAGCGTCGCATCTCGGTGATGAGCCGGTCGAAGACCGGTGCCGGGAGGATCGGCGATTCGGTCCTCCCGGCAATGTCCCGATCGGGTTGTACTTCGCTAGTCGGCATCGGGAACGAGCATTCCGTCGACCGTCGGGCCCGCGTGGACGAATACGAGTTCGTCGGCGCCCCAGGTCATGGTGTGGTCGTCCGCGCTGAAGTCCCAGTCCACGGGCCCGATGTACTTCTCCCGGATCTCGGCCGGAACCCGGCCGCTTTCGAGTGCGTCCGCGAGATCCGCGGCCTCGTTGCTCTCGCTGGCCTCGTATGCGCCCCACGCGAGGATCAGATCGTTGTACGTGAACCCCGGGGTCACTAGGCTCACGCCGATCGGCTGGTCGGTGTGGTTGCCCAGTGCCTGGCGGAAGGCGGCGAACGTGTCGCTCTGCGCACTCGGCTGCCCCTCGACCGCGAAGGCGTAGCAGTGGAGTTGGACGTTCGCCCACTGCTCCGGTTGGGCGATGGTGGCGAAGTCGGTTGCGCAGGTCTCACTGCTGCCGAAGATGGGCTTGTCCCATCCCGCGGTCCGGGCACTCGAGAGGTAGACGCCGGTGATCGGCCCGGCTCCGGCGAGGAACAGCGCGTCCGGCTGCTGCGCGGCGAGCTTGAGCATCGTGGGTGTGACGTCGACCGATGTCGGCGCGACCAGTTCCGAGACCACCGAGATCCCGTGCTCGCTGCCTGCCTTCTCCATCGCGGCCAAGCTCAGTCGTGCACTCGTCGTGTCTGCCCCGATGTACGCGATCTTGTGGTACCCCTCGGCTTGGAAGTGCTCGATGACGCGGGCATTCACTTCCATGAACGTCGTGCCGGAACCGAAGGCATACGGGAACTTCTCGGGATCGTTCGCATCGGTGGCACCCCCGACGTGGATGGTCAGGATCTGGTTCGCGGTGGCGAGGGGCAGAACGGCCATCACCTCCTGGCTCGTCAGGCCCGGCATGAGCATGTCCGGCCTGCCGTCATCGGTCAGGTAGGTCTGTAGCCGTTCGACACCGGTCGCGGCGTCACCGGCGTTGTCCTCGGCGTCCACGACGACGGTGCGGCCGTCGATGCCGCCCTTGTCGTTGATGATGTCAGCGGCGGCTTCGAGCCCCGCGACCTGGAGAGATCCAAGGGAGCTCAGCGGCCCGCTCAGCGGGGCCAGTGCCAGTACGTGGAACGCGGACCCGTCGTTGCCCGCACTCGGACCGGCACTGCAACCGGTCAACACGAGAGCGGTACACGACAGCCCGGCCAGGCCGGTGAGCCATCGGCGGGTGGAAGTGCAATTCATCGATTCCTACTTTCGTTGTGGCCCGGGGCACGACGCTTCGACGAGGGCCTCACGCGAGGCCCACCGCCGACGGCCTCAGACGAGAAAATCCGAAGTGATCCGATCGGGGGTCATCTCCTCGGCCGAACCCGCGAACGTCACCCTCCCTCGATCGAGGACGACCACGTCGTCGGCGATCCCGTCGAGGAGCATGTCGACGAGTTGGTCGACAAGCACGACGGCGAGACCGCGATCCCGGACGGACTTGATCAGGTCCAGGACCTGGGCGAAGGCGACAGGGGACAGGCCTGACGACGGCTCGTCGACGAGCAACACCCGGGGCTGACCGACGATCGCCTGCGCGATGGCGAGCAGTTGCTGCTGCCCACCGCTCAGGTGCCCGGCCACGCGTGCACGCATCTCGTGGAGGAGCGGGAAGTCCTCGAACACGACGTCAAGCAGTCGCCGCCGCTCGACCGACGACACCCGCGGCAGTCCGAGCAGGAGATTCTCGTCGACGCGCAAGTCACCGAAGATCCGCCGGCCCTCCTGAACCAGGCTGATTCCGGAACGGGCCCGCTTCCACGCAGGCGAACCGGACAGATCCTTCCCGTCCAGCACCACTGAACCTGCGCTGAGCGGAAGCGATCCGGCGATCCCGTTGAGCAGCGACGTCTTCCCGGCACCGTTGCGCCCCACGAGGACCGTGACCCTACCGGGCGAGGCGGTCAGTCCGGCGTCCCACACGGCCGTCATGTCGCCGTAGGCGACCTTGACGCCGCTCACCTCGAGTCGCCCACCGCGAATCTCATCGGACATCCTGCGCTCCTTGCGGATCGAACGTCTCAGGCACTGCCACGGTCAGCGGACGACCCAGGTAACTCTCGATCACCTGGGGAGAGTTGCGCACCGCCTCGGGATCACCTGACGCAATGACCTTTCCGAGGTGCATCGCGAACACTGTGTCAGCCAACGACATCACGAAGGGCACGTTGTGTTCGATGAGGACAATGGTTGCGCCGAGTTTCCGGAGCGACTGCAACAGGCGCGTCAGGTCGTTCAGCGCGGTCTCGTCGAGGCCTGCGGCAGGTTCGTCGAGCAGGATCACCTTGGGCGCACCGACCGCGGCACGGAGGACCTCGAGCAGGCGACGCGTGCCCAGGGGAAGCGTGGCCGCTTCCTGGTCCGCGAGGTGATCGAGCCCGACGAGCGCGATCAACGCTTCGGCTCGGTCGGCCTCCTCACGCCGTGCACGTCGGTAGGACGGCAGGCGGAGGATTGCCGCCAAGGGACGGAATCGGCCCGCGCGCAGCATTCCCGAAGCGACGATCTCGCGGACGCTCATCTCGTCGGGAATCGCCGGGGTCTGAAACGCGCGGGATACGCCCGACCGGGCCGCGGCAGCGGCTGTGAGGCGAGAGATGGACGTGCCGTCGACCTCGATCACTCCCGACTCCGGCCGAATGAAGCCCGAGATCGCGTTGAGCAGAGACGTCTTCCCCGCACCGTTGCTGCCGATGATCGCGGTGATACGGCCCGGCTCGGCGACGACACCGGCCCCGTCGAGCGCGGCCACGCCGCCGAAGTGCTTCGTCACGCCGCTCGCCGACAGCGCGCCCCCGCTCAAGTCGGGTAGCACCACGTCGGCGCGCTGCGGCCCGGCGCGCTTCCGGCTTTCCGGCACAGCAGCCAGCATCCGTTTCGTCAGTATCGCCAGGTAGCCCGCGATCCCGTGCGAGAACAGGACGGCCACAATGACCAGGAATGCACCGAAGATCGCCATCGAGTACACCTCGAACGAGGAGATGCGGTCCGGAACGATCACGAGAATCGCAGCACCGATCACCGAACCGTAGATGCTGCGTGTTCCGCCGAGGACCGAGGCCGCCAGAACCGCCAGAAGCATCGACAGGTTGAACGGGGCAGGTGAGATGTATCCGGCGAGGTACGCGTAGAGAACACCGCCCATCGCGGCGGGAATCGAACCCACGACATACGAACTCAGCTTCATCGTGGTGGCCGAGTGGCCCAGAGACTCCACGAGGCGCGGGCTCTCGCGGAATGATCTCAACGCCACGCCGTAGCCGGACAGAATCAGGTTGCGAAAGATGACGAGCCACACTCCTACGACCACGATGGTGGCGGTGTAGAGTTCGCCGGTCGTCAGCGGGACGCCGAGGAAGGTGGGCGGGGATATCAACTTGCCCTCCAGCCCGCCGGTGTAGTCCCGCAGCGCGACCACGACGGACGGCAACAACATGATCAGGAAGAACGACGTCAGACCGAGCGACCACTTGCTGAGCCGCAAACCGGGCAGGCCGGTGACCAGACCGAGCAGGGCGCCCGCAACACAGCCGACGACGAGATTGACTACGAGATCAGTGATCCCGTTGATGCCCAGAATCATCGCGCTGTACGCTCCGGCCGCCATTACGGCGACCTGACCCAGCGCGAGTTCACCGCCGAACCCGAAGCTGAGGTTGATGCCGGCCGTCACGAGGCAATAGACGCCGATCAGGATGATCTGGCGTTCGGACAGCATCGAGAAGCCGAGCGCGGGGAGGAGCAGGACGACGAGCCACAACACGACGGGTACGGTCCAGCCGTACTTGACGATGCGCTCCATGGGTCGATTTCTCCTAGTTCAGACGAGCCGGAGCTGACGTGTCCCGAACAGCCCTGTCGGGCGGATCAGCAGCGTCAGGAGAAGGAGGGCGAACGCGAAGATCAGTGAGTATTCCGCACCGATGTAGCGGGCCGTGTACGCCTGCAGGAGGCCGACGATCAGCCCGCCGACGAGGCATCCGTGGAAGCTGCCGATTCCCCCAACAGCGAATGCGACGAAAGCGTAGACCAGGAGCTGGATCCCGAGGTCGAACGACGAGTGGATTTTCGTGGCGGCCAGGATGCCTAGCGCACTCCCCAGTGCGCCGGCAAGCATCAGCACCTGAGCCCGGCCGCGGGTTCCGTTGATACCCCTGAGCATCGCCGATTTGGCATCGATGGTCACCGCCCGACCCTCGAGCCCCCACCGGCTCCGGCGGGTCAGGGTGTGCAGGGCCAGGATGCCGGCCACCGCGGCGAAGACGAGAACGACGTCGACGACGGCGAGCCGTCCCCCGAGGAGATCGATGCCCCGGTCCAGCCCGAAGACCGAAACCCGGTGCCCGTCGGTTCCGTACGTCGCGAAGGCGATCCCCTCGAGGACGAAGGCGACACCGACCGTGGTGATCAGGATGCCGTCACCGCCCCTGGAGATGACCGGCCTCACGGCGACCAGTTCGGTGACGTAGCCGAGTACGGCGCCAACTACGAGGCAGATCGGCACCAGCAGAACGGCGGGGATCTGAGGTCCCCGGGAAACGAATTCGTACGACACGAACGCTCCGACCATCACCGTCTGCGGCGCAGCGAAATTGAATACCCCGGATTGCGCCATCCCGATGTTGAACAGCGCCGCGACGAGGGCGTACAGAGCGCCGATCGCCAGAGCTGACCACAGCAACGTCACGTGTAATCCTTTCGCCGTGCCCCGTCGGACACGACACATCGTTCCGGGATCGTGGCGTGAGCTCCGCCACAAATTTCGATCCTATTAGTCTCAATACTTTAAGGCAGTGGTAGAGGCATCAAATAAACTTTGCCCCAGCCGATTACACAATCACACTGGTGGGGCCGATCCTGGGATCGGCCCACGACCGCGGTTCAGCCGACAAGGCTCGCCTGCAGCGCGGGATTGAAATCCAACTCGACATCGCCCAGGGCGTCGAACACTCTGTCCGAGTGGAACTCGGTTGTTCCCCAGGCATTGAGCAGGCTCCAGATCCGCATCAGGTACAGGTGGAGATCTGCTTCCATCGTGTACCCGATGGCACCGTGGCACTGCAAGGCCGCCTTGGCTGTTCGGCGGGCAGCCTTGTTCGCCATCACCTTCGCCATCGAACAGACGCGACGGGAGTCGTCGGCGTCCGTCGCCATCGACCAGGCAGCCGCTTCCGCTACCGGGCGGGCCATCTCGACCGCGATGTGCGCATTCGCCATATGATGCTTGACCGCCTGGAACGTTCCGACCGGGGCACCGAATTGTCTCCTGCTCGAGGTGTACTCGACGGTGATCTCGATCGCCCTCGCGGACAGTCCCAGCAGGAAAGAGGCCGTCATCAGCGCCGCGCGGTCCTCCGCGCGCGCGATGTGGGCGGCCACCCCGGGACCCTGCGCGACGATCTCAGCCGTGTCGAGCCGCGACCGGTCGAGGCGTCCGACCGCCCGTGACGAGTCCATCGATTCCTGCGGTTCGATACCGTTCAGATCGACGAGCCGGATGCGATCCGATTCCAGCACGAGCGCGTGCCCGGCGCCGAGGTAGGGAACGACATCCGAGACGGTCGCAGTGAGGCCTCCGCTCATCGCTGTGGAATCCGCGAGCCGGTCCGGAGCCAGTGCGGCGAGCAGCGGCACAGCGACGGCGGCGTGCTCGACGACAGGCCCGGGCACGGCGGCCCGGCCCAACTCCTCGAATGCCGACGTCAACTCCAGTTCGCTACCACCGCCACCGAGTTCCTCCGGCGCGAGCAGCGTCAGCAGGCCGAGCCCGTCGAGCCCGTCCCACAGGGCCGCAGGCGTCCGCCCGGTGGCCCATGCTGCACGGACCACGTCGGGCCGGCACTCCCGTGACACAAAACTTCTCGTCGCCTCCGCGAAGGCGATCTGTTCCTCGGTCGGTGCGAAACGCATGTCAGCTCCTCGGCATTCCAAGTACACGCTCAGCGACGATGTTGCGCTGAATCTCGTTGGTTCCTGCAAAGATCGGTGTCGCCATCGACGTGATGAACCCGTGCCACCACTTTCCGTCGATCTCGGCACCGTCACCGAGCAGGTCGAGCGCCGTCTCGTGCATGTGCACGTCCATCTCCGACCAGAACACCTTGTTGCCGCTCGATTCGGCTCCGACCTTGCCGCCCTCTGCTATCCGGGTGACGGTCTTCATCGAGTTGTATCGGTAGGCCTGGGCCGAGATCCACGCGTCGACGACGTCCCGCTTCAGGGTCGACGAAGGTCCGTCGACGGAGCCGTACAGATCGACGAGATTCTGGGCCGCAGCCATGAACCGGCCGGGCGAGCGCAGGATCAGTCCACGCTCGGAACCCGTCGTCGCCATCGCGACCTTCCAGCCGTTGCCGACCCCGCCGAGCACGTCGGAGTCGGGAACGAAGACGTCATCGAAGAAGATCTCGCCGAAGCCGGTCTCGTTGCCAAGCTTCTGCACCGGACGAACCGTGACGCCGGGTGCGTGCAGATCGATCAACAGGTACGACAGGCCGCGGTGGCGCGTGGACTCGGGATCGGTTCGGACCAGCGCGAAGAGACGGTTGCAGAACGGGGCGCGCGTGCTCCAGGTCTTCTGACCGTTGACCCGCCAGCCGCCGGCCGCCTCGTCCCTGTCCGCCCGTACCCGCACAGCGGCGAGGTCGCTACCCGCCTCGGGTTCCGACCAGCCCTGCGCCCACATGTCCGCGACCCCTGCGATACGGGGCAACAGTTCCGTCTTCTGCGCGTCGGTGCCGAACTCGAACAACGACGGCGCCAGGAGGAACAGCCCGTTCTGTGCCGCCCGGGGGCCCAGGCCCGCCGCGAAGTACTCTTCCTCGAAGATCATCCACTCCCACAGGCCGAGACCGCGGCCGCCGTACTCTTCGGGCCAGGACACCGCAGCCCACCCGGCCTCGAAGAGCGTCCGTTCCCACTCGCGGTTGAGAGCGAAGCCACGCTCGGTATCGGGGGACGGCAACCGTTCGGCCGGACGATTCGTCCGCAGCCAGTCGCGCGCCTCCATCCGGAATTCGTGGTCGGTCGAGGATTCCTCGAGATTCATTTTGCCGCCTTGGATTTGAATTGGTTACAGGTCAGGGATGCGCTCGGGGTTCGACCAGCTCGAACGGGACACCCAGCGTCGACGACGGGTCGAGGCGACGGATCCGCTCCCCGTCCGCGTTCGTCGAGGTGACACCCGTGACACCGCGATCGGCGAGCACCGTCTCCATGTAGTCGAGGTCACCGACTTCGAGGACGATGGCGTGCGGCCCCGGGCCCCACTCGCGATGGAATGCGCCGAGCTCGGAGTCCGCGCGCGGTTGGCACAGTTCGAGCGCCGCACTGAGCGGATTCCCCAACTCGTAGGTCGCGCTGACCCCGTACTCGTGTGTGCTGACCGAGGTGGCCACCAGGCCGAGGTTCGCGTCGAGTGCCCGCACCGCGCCGTCGACGTCGTCGACCAGAAACCTCCGGGCCCTGATCCTGCGCACACCCGGGCCGTCACCGGCACCGTCCTCGGCGGGCACTGCGGGCACACCCGAACTCGATGTGGGCACGACCTCGATCCACAGACCGGCGTCGACGTCGGCGTCGTATCCCAGGGGGTCGTCGGCCGTGACGCCGATCCACACCCGGGGGAAGGCGAAGTCCTCGCTCACCGGGGTGACCCGATGCCGCACGTCGTTCGTCCGGAGGTGCTTGATCACGGCCTCGACGTCGCCCGCGAGTACTGTCGCGTGCGTACGGACCGGGCGGTTGCCCTGGGCGTCGATGCGCTCCTCCACGTAGTCGTGTGGCGCGGTCCGTGGGCGTGCACCGATCAGTTCGATACGGGTCGGCGCCGACCGCAGCGACGGTTGCATCCGCAACCACGCCGCCCGGAAGCCGTGCCCCTCGGGTTCGAGGAAAGCATTCGGCCTCGGTGCGGGCAGGCCCAGTAGTTCCACGAGGGCCGCGGCCGCTCCGTCCGGATCGTCGGTCACGATGTCAGCTGACACGAGTGCGTCGTACACGGACTCGACCTCCTTTCATGTCGGCGTCTCTATATTGAGACAGCTTATGCCATAACTGTTGCAGGCGGAACTCCTCGCGGCAATTCATTCCGGACCGCACCTGCTTACCAGCGGAGAAGAGTTGAGCGGAAAGCGCTCTCGGTAGGCACCATCGCGCACTGGTACCGTCCCGCGCCACCAACTAAGCTGGCGAACATCGAATTTCTACCCAACCGCCGGTGTCGAACATGTGGCGGCTCTGCCGAGCGAGAGCGGCACGCACCTCAGACCTTGCCGATACCAGGAGAGTACGTATGACTCGAACAACGACAGGTAACCGGTCCGGCGACCGGAAGGCTCCCACGAAACGTCCGGTCGGGCGCCCGAAACTACGGATAGACCCAGACGAGGTCGCTGCCGTCGCCATTCGACTCTACGACGAACACGGCTTCGACGCGGTGTCCATCGAGGCCGTCGCTGAAGGGCTGGAGGTGTCCCGCGCGACCCTGTACCGGACCGTGCGATCTCTGGACGAGCTGCACAACATCCTCCTCGAACGCATTCTGTCGACGGTCGAGAACAGTGCAGGCAAGATTCTGAGTGCGCACGACGAGCCGGGAACCGCGCTGATCGCCCTCATCCGTTTCCAGATCGACGCGTCGGTCCGGATGAGGAATTACGTAGGCGTCTACTTCGGCTGGGGACTGTCCCCCGACGTATACGACAAGTGGCGCTCGTGGGCCGGCGGGTACGAGAAACTCTGGACCAAGGCGGTCACGAGCGCAGTCGCAGCCGGCTACCTCGAGAGCGACGACGTCAGGACCACCACGCGGTTGATCCTGGGCATGGTCAACTGGGTGTCCCGCTGGTACAGCTCGGCGAGCGGACCGACACCGGACGACATCGCGAACGCGGCGATCAAACTCGTGCTCCCCAACTGGAGCGGACCAATGCCCGATTCCTCCGCATCCTGACCGCCGGGAACGAGAAGAGGCCCTCGACGCCACCGGATGTCCGGTGGGATCGAGGGCCTCCGCTAGACGGCCGGCTCAGTAGGAATGCGCGCCCGCATCGATACTGATGTGCTCGGAAGTAATCTTCTTCGAGTCGTCCGACACCAGGAAGAGCACCAGGTCCGCGATGTCGTCCACGTCGATTCGGCGGTCCGGCAGGAATGCCGTCGCCATCAGGCCCAGCGGCGGATTGGTCTCCTCCACCTGAGCAATTCGCTGCTGCATGTCACCCGAGCCCATCGGGGTTTCGACAGCGCCCGGATGGATACTGTTCACCCGGATATTGTGCTTGCCCAATTCGGCAGCGAAGGCGCGCGCCATACCGGTGACCGCGTGCTTGCTCGCCGTGTAGGGAACCATGAACGGCTGAATCTTGACCCCGGCGTACGAACTGGTCATGACGATGGAACCGCCACCCGCATCGACGAGGTGCTTGGCACCGGCCATCACGGTGTGCCAGACGCCCGTGACGTTGATGTCCATCGTGTCACGGAACTCCTCGGGCGTCGTCGCATCCCACGTGTTCGGGATGCAGATTCCCGCATTGGCGACGATTCCGTCCAACCGGCCGAATTCCTCCACACCCCGGTCGACGAGCGAGGTCATGAAATCCAGATCGCGAACATCGCCCTGCTCGATCAGCGCCCGCCGCCCGGTGGCCTCGACCAGCGAACGCGTCTCCTTCAGATCCTCGAGCGTCGCCGAATCGTACGGAACACCGGGCAGGTGGTCGGCCACGTCGATGCCGATGACGTCAGCGCCCTCCTGGGCCGCGCGAACCGCGATCGCCCTGCCCTGACCGCGGGCGACGCCGGTCACGAATACCACTTTTCCTTGCAAGCGCTGAGTCATCAACGTACTCCATGATTCTCGGATTCATTATGGTCGGGTAGAAGGACTGGCGAATTACAGGCGCACCGTGCCGAGGCTGACCTCGTCGTCGGACTCGATGGCGATACCGAAGAGCCGCAGCGGAACACCGACGCGCAGTTCGAACTCCTTCGCCTCCCGGACCGCTTCGAAGTCTGCAGGGCTGATGCCGATGCTCTGGATGTCGAGGCCTGCATCCCGAGCCGCCGCGATGGCGGTGCGGGCGTTGTCGAGCAGCACCGCCAGAGAGACATCCTGCGTGATGCCCTGATTCACGACCTGCATTTCACTCACTCCTTGGATCGGTTACGTGTTCGGCTGGTTCAGCCGCTGGAGGTTGGCCACCTCGTCGTCGCTGAGGCACTGATAGCCCGGGCCGTCGGGGGACGTCAGTTCACCGTCCTTGACTTCGAGCGTGAAGTAGCACGGGATGTCTGCCGGGGTGCCCTCTGTGAAATTGAGCGGGATGGAGAAACCGCCGAGCGTTTCATCCTTCAGAGCGTACAGACCTTTTCGCACATCGTCCGGGGTCGACGTCGGACCGACGTTGCCAGCCTTCGCGGCGGCCTCGAACAACTCGAATCCGACCCACACCAGGGAGTTCGGCTGGCTGAACTGACTTGTTCCGCGCAGGTCGGGAAGTTGCTGGTCGACGGCGTCCAGATAGTCCTTGACCGCGGGAATGCTGTCGTCAGTGTAGTTCGCGGCCGGTGAGGACGTCAGCCTGCCCTCGAAGTTCGGATCCTTCAGCCAGTCGTCCGACAGACCGCCGGCAGTGGAGACCGTGGCGGGATGGTAACCCTGCTGCCGGCAGCTCTCCATGACTCGCGACTGCACGGGCGACGTATTCAGAATCTTCAGGACGTCGGCTCCCTGCTCCTTCAACTGAATGCATTGAGCGGTGAAGTTCGGGGAGTTCGCCGAGATCTGCATCGCCTCGAAATCGAGGTCGAACGAATCCGCGATCTTCCCGGCGAGGACTTGGGAGTCCTTGCAGGCCGGCGCCTCACCGCAGTAGAGGAATCCGAGGTTCGTTCGCCCCTGTTCCTTCGCCATCTTGTACACCGCATATTCCTGCACTGCGAGCGAAGGCCCACTGGCGAAGAAGTTCGGGCTCTTCTGGAACGGGGGCGAGAACGACAGCCCGCCGACGATCGGAATACCCTGACCGTCAACGTAGTTCACCCAGGAGTCGACGACCGGACTCGCCTCGCCGACGATGGCCACGACCTTCTCGACCTCGACGAGTTCCTTGACCGCCTGCAGCGATCGCGTCGGATCGAGGCCGTCGTCCTTCACCACGATCTCGACGGGGTGGCCGTTGATGCCTCCCTGGGCGTTGACTGCCTTCCCCCACGCCAGAGCGATCTCGTCGGTCGCGCCGAGGGCGTCCGACTGCGGACCCGAGCAGCTACACACGAATCCGATCCGGATCGGATCGCCGGACGCGGTGCTGACGGGGTCGGTGCCCGAGGACGACGCCCCGCTGCAGGCGGTGACGGCGGCCAGTGCGGCCGCGGTTCCGGCGACAGCCAGAGTCTTCTTCCAATTGCGCATTTTCACTCCTTGTGGGCGCGATGCCCGAGGGTTCGCGGGACGAAAGATTCGAGTGGTAGGTGTGTTGGTTCGAACGCAGGTCACGCGGTGCGTGCGTGCTCGGATATGTCGACGTGGAGATACTGCTGGACCAACTCGTCCTCGTCGATGTCGTCGGGCGATCCGGAGAACGCCACTTCACCCCGATCGAGGAGGTACAGGCGGTCGGCGAACGCCAGTGCGTGGCCGACGTACTGCTCCACCAGCAGCAGCGAGGTGCCCGTCGCAGCCAGTTTTCGCAGGGCCTCGAAGATCTGGTCGACGATCAGCGGGGCGAGCCCCATCGACACCTCGTCGAGGAGGACGACCTTCGGCGAGGTCATGAAACACCGTGTCAGAGCGAGCATCTGCTGCTCGCCGCCCGACATCTTGCCTGCCTCCTGCTCGAGCCTGCGGCCCAGGACGGGAAACGCCTCGAGTGCGATGTCGAGGCAGTCCTGTTTGCTGCCGGCCGGTGCGAACAGGGCCAGGTTCTCGCGGACCGTCAAGCGGGAGAAGATACCGCGACCCTCCGGCACGAGGCACAGCCCAGCCGCGGCCCGGCGATGGGGACGACGCGTCGTGACGTCCGTGCCCGCCACGGTGACGGTTCCTTCTCTGGGCTCGAGGAGCCCGCCGGCGGCGCGCAGCAGCGTGGTCTTGCCTGCGCCGTTGGGCCCGAGCAGTGCCACGACCGTGTTCGGTGGGACCGTGATGTTCACGTTGCGCAGGACCGGCGCTCCGGCGTAGCCCGCCGTGAGGTTGTTCAGTTCCATCGCGGGAACGGTGTCGTCGTTGGTCATGATGCGGGCACACCTTCCGGCAGCGTCATTGTCATGTCGTCGAGCTCGTCTGCGACGGCCTTCTCGAAGTCGTGGTCTTCCCCGAGGTAAGCGCTCTGAACGATCGGGGACTGCATGGCCTCCCGCGCAGTGCCGGAGAAGATGTGCTTACCGAAATCGAGCACGTGGATGTTCTCGCAGACGTCGAGAACCAGGGCCATGTCGTGTTCGACGAGGAGGATGCCGACCCCGCGTTCGTCGACGACGCGACGCAGGATCTCGCCGAACCGTTCGGTCTCCGCCCGGTCCAGGCCGGACGACGGCTCGTCGAGGAGCAGGATTCGGAAATCACCCACCAGGCATCGCGCCAGTTCGACGAGCCTGCGCTGACCGGTCGACAGGGACGCGGCCGGCCTGTCCGCGAGATCGGTCAGCTCGCACAGCGCGAGGGCTTCCTCGGTCCGCGCATCGACGATCCCGTGCTCGCCGCGCTTGGGCAGGATGTGCTTGATCGGGTTGGCACCGGCGAGGGCGGCCTCGAGACCGATTGCGACGTTCTCGCGCACCGTCAGCGAGTCCAGCAGCTGCATCCGCTGGAAGGTGCGTCCGAGACCCAGCCGGGCCCGTGCAGCAGGACCGAGGCGGGAGACATCCTTGCCGTTCAGAAGGACTCTGCCGCGGGCCGGCTGGTTGAGGCCCGAGCAGGCGTTGAACGTGGTGGTCTTGCCCGCACCGTTCGGACCGATCAGGCCGGTGATGGTTCCGGTCGGGGCGGCGAACCCGAGGCCGTCGACGGCGACGATTCCACCGAACTGGACACGGAGATCCTCGACCTTCAACTCCCCGCCGGGGACCCGCTCACGCTCGACCGGCACGACTGCGGCTTTCACCTTCTCGGTGTGCTTGCCCTTCGAACCGAAGATCCGATCGACGACGCGTTGCACTGCGACGGGGGCGCCGCCTGCCGAGCCGGGCTGCATCGCGGCGATGACCGCGAAGACACCGAACAGGAGCTGGAAGACGATGTTGACGGTCTCACCGTGGACGTAGGCCGGAATGAGAGTCATACCGACGGCGGCCATGACTGCGCTCCATGGCATTCCGCCGGCAGCGATCATGATCAGCACGAAGTAGGTCAGCGACAGCATCGGTGGGTAGGAGATCGCCGAGATCGACGTCTGCGCGGCCCCGACGAGTGCGCCGCCGACTCCCGCGAGGAACGCCGACAGGCAGAACACCAGGACCCGGGTCACGTTGACGGAGGCACCACTCGTCGCGAGGGCGGTCGGTGAGTCCGACATGGCCCGCAACAACTTTCCGAGCCGCCCGATGTTGAGCGCCATCACGGCGATTGCGGTGACGACGACCAGTGCGAGGACGACGTAGTAGTAGCCCGAGTCGGACTGTAACCACTCGATACCCGGACGAGGGACGTTCAGGCTCGTGACACTCGCGCCGAACATGAAGCGCTGGCTGTAGAACATCTCCTGCAACAGGACGGCGAAGCCGAACGTCGCAAGGGCGAGATACAGTCCTCCGAGCCGGCTGGCGGGGATGGCGAGGATCGCGCCGACGGGAACCGCGACGAGACCGGCGAGGATCAGCGACACGATCCACGGCAGCCCGCTGTCGAGTCCGATGCGGGAGAACGCGACCGCACCGATGGCCATGAACGCCACGTGGCTGAGCGACACCTGCCCGGCGATGCGGACGAGAAGAACGAGCGACAGGAACACGATGACCAGAGCCAGAGTGGTCGTCCATGCCGTCAGGTAGACGCCGGCGAACGTCGGAACAGCCGCCAGAACCAGGACGAGTGCGATGCCGGCGACGACATGCATGCGCATGGGCGCCGCCCAGACCGGACGCGGACGCGGAACGGTGAAGGCCGGAACCGTCAGGGCGCGCTTCGGGAAGACCAGCAGCACGACGAAGAGGACGAGGAACGGAAGCGCCGCAGGGATTCCGGCGAGAATTCCGTCGGTGAACCATTTGGTGGACAGCGAGGCGAGCACACCGATCACCAGACCGCCGAGGAAGGTGACCCACAGGTTCGAGAAGGCGCCCAACGCGGCCGCACCGAATGCGGAGACGACGAGGAACGTCAGTTGGACGGCGTCGAGCGGCAGCAGCGGCGCGAACAGCACACCACTGACCGCCGTGAACACACCGCCGATGACCCAGGCGATCCGGCGCGTCATCGACGGACTCGTGCCGACGACGTCGAGAAGTTCTGGGTTGTCGACGACCGCGCGCATCGCGATGCCGCGGCGCGTGAATTTGAAATAGACGGACAGTGCGACAGTGGCGAACAGCGCGACGGCGCAGGTGATGACGTCCGCAGTGAGAACCGTCGTGTCCCCGAGCTCGAATGTGCCGGTTCCGAGGAACTTACGCACGATCAGGAGCTGGTCCGTGCCGTAGATCAGCTGGGCCGACGCCCCGATCGCCAGGAGGACACCGACCGTGGCCGCAACCTGCAGGGGCAGGCTCGTCGCCTGGATCCTTCTGGCCAGCAGCTCCATGACCAGGCCCAGCAGCGGGCCGATCACGAAGACGGCGATCGCGGCCGCCATCTGCCACGGCAGTTTCATGGTGACGTGCAGCGAATAGAACGAATACGCGGCAACGGTGGCCAACGCGCCATGGGCGAAGTTGAAGACACCGGAAGTCTTGTAGGTCAGCACGAGACCCACACCGGCCAGGCCGTATACCGCACCGAGCGTCAGCCCGGCAATCACGAACGGCAATAAACTCGACATGCCTCTCCTAGGGGTTCCGAGACCACGCGCCATCGGGTCAGGATTGCCGCCGAAGCTGGGTCAGTGTGACGCGACCCACTCTATGAGCAGCGGTCGGTAATTGCAAGACTTATCGTCGCAAATTAGTTTCCGGAGTATTTCCGCACATCATCCAGCCCCGACTTGATTGAATCGCAACGACTTTACGCGTGAAGTTCGATCGCACGGCGGTGCCGCACCTTGCCTCGCGAGTTCCGCGAGGCCGGCGTTACCAGGCAGATCGTGACACCGGCGCATGACAGATGCCGTGATCCAGTTCTGTTGCTAAACAGCCGATCACGCGACCGGCGGCGCCTCAGCGGCGCGCGCCCGGGCCGATGGTCAGCCCGAGTGCGCGGTGGTCCCAGGTTCCGGCGGTCACTCCGCGCTCACGCAACAGGTGCTTCTGGATGCGGTCGACCTGGTTCTTCGGAAGCGTGGCGACGATCTCGACATACCTCGGTACCGCGAAGTACGGAACATGGTCCCGCATCCACTCGAACAGACCCGCCGGTTCGACCGTCTCGCCGTCCCGCACGACCAGGCATGCCTTGATGTCGTCCTCCCCCAGTTCGGACTGCACGGCGTGTACGGCGGCCTCGACGACGGCGGGATGGCGGCACAGCGCCGCCTCGAGTTCGAGACTCGACACGTTCTCGCCGCGCACCCGGAGCGCATCCTTCTTGCGGTCGACGAAGCGGAGCGCACCGGACTCGCGGATCGTGCCGAAGTCGCCGGTGTGGAACCACAATCCCTCGAAAGCGTCCAGGGTGTCCTGTGGGCGCCCCCAGTATTCGTCGAACATCGCGAATCGGTGCCGTGGACGCACGCAGATCTCACCCACCTCGCCCTGCGCCACCTGCCGACCCTGGTCGTCGAACAGCGCGATCTCCAGGTCTCGCAGCGGCTTGCCGTTGCTGTCCCGGTCACGCTGACCGTACGGGGAGTTCAGGGTCTGGAACACGCATTCGGTCTGGCCGTACGACTCGGTCCAGGGGTCGACACCGAATCGTTCCCGGAATTCCGGGTGATACGTCGACGCCAGTGGCGACACGTTGAACAGCCGGAGCTTGTGCGCCTTGTCGTACCTGCCCGGCGGCGTACCGAGCAGCATCATCCCCATCGCACCCACCGCGTTGGCGACGGTGGCACCGGCCTCTGTGGCCGTCTCGAAGAATCCACCGGCACTGAAAGCCGGGACCACCACGACGGGAATACCGGCGATCAGCGACGGCATGATCGACGCCAGTTGACCGCCCGCGTGGAACAGCGGCAGCGGGGTCAGGAAGACATCGTCCTCGGTCAACCTCATGACCTCTGCGATGGTCTGGCCGGCCCGTGCGTAGTAGCCGTGCGAGAGGACGCACCCCTTCGGCTGCCCGGTTGTGCCGGACGTGTACATGATCGCCATTGTCGATTCAGGGCCCACGTCGACCGAGGGCGCGACCCCGTGCGGCATCTCCCGGTAGAGCACGGCGGGAATGTCGGCCGAGCGGTCGTCCACGTCGTCGAACAGCACGACCACTTCGATCGACGGCACCTCGGGGAGCAGTGGCCGTAGTGCGCGCCAGCCCGGCCCGTCGGTGACGACGATCCTGGCTGCGGAGTCCCGCAGTTGGTGGCCGAGAAACTCGCCCTTCAGGTAGGGATTGAGAGGAACCTGGATGCCGCCCATCTCGGCGATACCGACGAAGAGTTCGAGTAGCTCGTATCGATTCGGCGCCAGCGTGGCGATCCGATCTCCAGGTTGCGCGCCGAGCGCATGCAGCTGACCGGCAAGTTCTGTCGCCCGGGCGTCGATCTCGGCGTAAGTGGGAGCCCACTCGCCGAACTTCGCGAAGACGCCGCCGGGTTTCGACGACACCAATTCCGTCAGAATTTCCGTGACCGGAACGTACCTGATCCCCTGCCAAGACGCCTGCATAAGACCTCCGTGTGCGCTGCGGGCCGATGCCCCGAGGATTACGAAATGCACTATCTCAAAATAGCAAACTGTCGTCAACCTCGGGTTCCACCCCTGCGCCAGGGTGCCCCGTCCTGGGATTGGAGTCGAACTTCGCATGATCTCGTATCGTGGACCCGATATCCGATGCGATGTGGAGGCACGATGCCGGGGAAAAATGCGAGGACGACCGAGGCTGTCGCCGAAGCAGACGGCGGGAAACGCCCGGTGGGGCGGCCACGGCGCGTCATCGACCTGGATGTCGTCGCGGACGTCGCGGCCAAGTTGTACGCCGAGAAGGGCTACGACGCGGTGTCCATCGAGTCCGTGGCGGAAGAACTCGGCCTGTCACGCGCAACCCTCTACCGAACCGTCCGCTCGATGGACGACCTACACACGCTGCTGTTCGAACGCAGCGCCCGCAACGTCGAGGTCGAGGCCCGCAAGCTGCTGAGGAAGATCAAGGACCCCCGCGAAGCGCTCATCGCTCTCATCGCGTTCCAGGTGGACGCCTCCATCCGCATGCGCGAGTACGCGGGTGTGTACTTCGGGATCGGCCTGCCGGCCGAAACCTACGAGAGATGGCGCAAATGGGCCAGTGGGTACGAACGACTGTGGACGAGAACGGTCGAACGCGCCATCGAGGGCGGCCACCTGCGCGCCGACGATCCCCTCGTGGCCACCAGACTCATTCTTGGAATGGTCAACTGGGTGTCCCGGTGGTACAGCAGCCGCGAGAAGTACACGAGCGAATCGATCGCACAGGAGGCCGTACGCCTGATCGTCCTTCCGGACCCGGGTGCCGAGGCCGATGCGCCGACTCGACGGACGAAGCCGACCGGTTGAGAGACGGCCGGTACCACTGACGGCAGAAAGCGGTGCCCCGTCGCCGGGGCACCGCTCCGTCTGGATGTTCAGTAACCGAGAGCCGACGTGCCGATGGCCCCGGCCGCCGCGGCGACGGTGTCGCGCTGTGAACCCGCAACCATGAGCGACACGAGGTCGAACACCACGGTGGCCGCTGCGACACAGGTGATCTCGGCGTGATCGTAGGCCGGGGCCACCTCGACGACGTCTGCGCCGACGACGTTGAGCCCGGTCAGCTGACGCAGCATCCGGAGCAGTTCGCGGGATGACAGTCCGCCGGCTTCCGGGGTGCCGGTTCCGGGGGCGAACGCCGGGTCGAGGACGTCGATGTCGATCGACACGTAGACCGGAACGTCACCGACGCGCCGACGCACCACGTCGACGGCCGCCTCGATGCCCATCACGTCCAGATCGCCGGCGCGGATGATCCGGAATCCCATCCGAGCGTCGTCGTTCAGGTCGGCCTGGTCGTAGATCGGACCGCGGATTCCGACGTGAATGGAGTGGTCCTCGACCAGAAGACCCTCTTCGAACGCGCGCCGGAAGATCGTCCCGTGCGTCACCGGTGCGTTGAAGTAGGTGTCCCAGGTGTCGAGGTGAGCGTCGAAATGTACCAGGGCAATCGGTCCGTGCTTGGCGTGCAGCGCCCGCAGATTCGGCAGCGCGATCGTGTGGTCGCCGCCGATCGAGACGATCTTGCGGTCGCCGCCACCGAGGATCTTGGACGCGTGCGCCTCGATCTGCCGGCAGGCCTCCCCGAGGTCGTACGGCGTCACCGTCACGTCTCCGGCGTCGACGACCTGCACTTCTTCGAGCGGTGCGACACCGAGTTCGACGTGATAACCGGGGCGGAGTGCACGCGCCGCCTGCCGGACGGCCATGGGGCCGAACCGGGCGCCGGGCCGGTACGACGTGCCGCCGTCGAAGGGGACACCGAGGATCGCGATGTCGTAGTCGTCTACCTCGTGGATGTCGGCGATGCGGGCGAACGTGCCCTTGCCGGCGTAGCGGGGAACCTGGGTTGCGGGCAGTGCACCGACGAGGGTTTCTCTGGGCTGGGGCATGGCTGTCTCTCCTGTATTCGGGAAGGGTGTTGTCAGGTCAGGAACGGGTCACGGGCGCCGGCCCGGGATCGGCGGATTTCGCTACTCCCGACTCGGTTTTCGACGCGGTGTCCGTGAGCGACACGCCGCGGGTCTCGGGCGCGAGGAAGATGGAGGCGACGAGTCCGACCAGGGTGACGACCGCGCCGATCATCAACGCCCCACTGGCCCCGAACGTCACCAGCGCCATCGGCATCAGATAAGTGCCTGCGGCAGAGCCGATGCGGCTGATCGCCGTGCCCATACCGACCGCGGTGGCCCGTACCTCGGTGGGGAACAACTCGTTCGGGTAAACCACCTCGAGGAAGCTCGAGGCACCGGAGCTGATGGCGAACACCGCGAGTGCGAGGAAGAAGATCTTCGCCGAGACGTCGGGGATCAGCGCGGGCACGGCGAGGGCGACGACGATGATCGCGAACGACCCGATCAGCAACTTTCGACGCCCGATCTTCTCGACGAGCCACAGACCGGGTATGCCGCCGACCACGAACAGGATCGCGATGAGAAGCGAGCCGCCGTACAGGTTGGCGTCGCCGTACAGCCCGAAGGACTCGAGAAGGTCGGGGGCGAATGTGTACACCGCGAACAGCGGGATCACCTGGGCCGTCCAGAAGATCGCCACGAAGATGGTGCGTCGCAGGTAGGGCTTCTGGAACACCCGGAAGAAGGACGTGCTGACGACGGGTTCCTCGGGAAGGTCGGCGACGCCGTACTGCTCGCCGAAGACGAGTTTGATGGACGCGTCCGCCTCCGCCATCCGCCCCTTGCTCATCAGCCAGCGGGGAGACTCCGGAGTACCCAACCGGGCGAGCAGCGTGATGATCGCGAAGATCGCCGGGCTCGCCAGCAGGAAGCGCCACGCGTCGGGTCCGAGGCCCCTCGCGAAGAAGCCGACCACGTACGCGGCCGCCGCGCCGACGGCCCACACCACGAACATGGCGCCCAGCAGTCGACCACGTTGCCGTTTCGGCAGGAACTCGGCGAGCAGCGACGTGGCGATCGGATAGTCGGCGCCGATGGCCACACCCAGCAGGAACCGCAGCAGGATGACCTGCCAGGCCTCACCGCAGAACGCGGAGAGAACGGAGAACACGGCGAGCGCGACGAGGTCGGCGATGTACATGACGTGCCGGCCGATCTTGTCCGTCACGTACCCGAACACACCGCCGCCGACGAAGATTCCGACCAGGCTGGCCGCTCCGATGAGACCGATCTCGGTGGCGCTGAGGTCCATGGCCGGTTCGAGGGTGATCAGCGCGACGCCGATGATCGACAACGCGAAGCCGTCGATGAACGGCCCGCCGGAGGAGAACGCTGTCAGCTTCTTGTGGAAGGAGGTCAACGGTGCATCGTCTATCAGATGACCGGTATTAGTCATTGGGGCTCCTGGACTGGATGAAGTGCGGGTGCTGCCGTTTGTGACGTCCAACACAGACTGCCTGGCCGTTCCGGCGGAGCGCGAGTAGCCAATGTGCAAAACCAATGGTTACGCTTTATTCGATCGCACAAACCCGATTGGGCATTGACGCAGAGGAGGTTCCGTGGCTGTCACCGTCGGGGAACTCGTGGAGATCCCGCACCTGCGCCTGGAGGTGTATTCCGGGGCGTCCGGACTCGGTCGCGAAGTCACCTGGACCCACACCTCCGACCTCCCCGAACCGTGGCGATGGGTCACCGGCGGCGAATTCCTGATGACCAACGGCATGTCGTTCCCGAAGTCGGCGAAGGACCAGGCCGACCTGGTACGGCACCTCGCGGACGCCGGGGTTGCCGGGCTCGGCATCGGCGAGAACATGTACTGCCCGCGCCTGACGGCAGCGTTCACGCGGACCAGCGACGAACTGGGCTTCCCGGTCCTGTGGATCCGGTACCCCCTCCCCTTCGTCGCCATCTCCCGGTCGGTGGCCGAAGCCACCCTCGTCGACCAGTCGCATCGCCTCGCTCGCACCGTCCGGATCTACGACCTGATCCGCAGGCACACCGCCCGCGGCGCCGCGCCCGCCGCGCTTCTGTCCGCACTCGCACGCGAACTGGGCTGCGAGATCCAGGTGTGCGACCGCGCCACCGGGGAGCCCTGGTTTCCGGGCACGACCCCGCTGGACCCGAAAATCAGCGACGCCGTCGTGGCGTTGTCCGAGGCGTCGAAGAACGTGACGGGCGGCGCGTACGGACTTCCGTCGGTCGACGACCGGGCGGCAATGCTCACCGACATCCCCCGCCACGCAGGCGCCGCACTCGTCACGCTCAGCGACCCGAGGGTCGGTGTCGACCCGATCCAGCTTCAGCACGCTGCCACCGTCGTCGCCATCGAACTGTCGCAGACACAGTTGATGCTCGAGCACGAACGCCGTTACGGTTCGGGGCTTCTCACTCAGATGCTCGAGGGCCGCATGGACATTGCCGGGGTCACCGCCCAGCTCGCCGATCTCGGCCTGAAACCCGAGTCCGCCGTGTTGGTGGCGGCGCGCAGCGAGGAGAAAGAACGGATGCTCGAACTCCACAATTCGCTGTGGCGGCACGCGCTTCCGTACCTTTGCCTGCTGCGTATGGGTACCGCGCACGTCCTGGTGCCGGACGGCCCGGACACCGACTCGGTACTGTCCCGCGCGCTGGGCCCGACCGCCCGCATCGGCATCAGCCGAACCATCGGTTCCCTCGCGCGTTTTCAGGATTCGGCCCGGGAGGCCGCGTGGGCCCTGTCGATCGCCGAGCGACGCGAGACGGTGGTCTCCCGGTACGGTAGTGCCGTCCCGTGGGTCGGGCTGTCGAGCGTGGCCGACGCGCAATCCCTGGTGGACACGATCCTGCGCCCGGTCCTGGACTACGACGAGCAGCACAGTTCGAGACTCGTCGAAACGCTCGACGCGTTCCTGCAGAACCAGCGGTCGTGGCAGCAGACCGCGCAGGCGATGCACATTCACCGGCAGACCGTCATGTATCGCATCCGCAAGGTCGAGGCGCTGACGTCCCGCGATCTGGCGGACACCAATTCACTGTCCGAACTCTGGCTCGCCGTGCGCGCCGCGGAACTGCTCTACACCCGCGACAGCGACTGGTCGGAGTCCAAGCCGGCGCCGTGACCGCCTCCCGTCGGTCAATACATACGTACGTATGGCTTGCGCGTCTAGCCGAGCCGGACCCGCACCGGCACCGATTCCCACGACCGCAGCGTGTTGTTGAGGTGCCGGCGCACCGGCCCAGCGATCTCCAGCGACTCCACCCGGGATGCCAGCGCCGTCAGCAGTGCCTCCGATTCGAGGCGGGCGACGTGCTGGCCGACGCACTGGTGGATCCCCATTCCGTATCCGACGTGCCCGGAGGGGTTGCGGTCGAGATCGAAGGCGTCCGGGTTCTCCCATCGCCTGGGGTCGCGGTTCGCGGCGCCGAGGAACATCAGGATCTTCTTGCCGTCCGGGATGACGGTCCCGCCGATCTCGGTGTCGTGCGTGGCGGTGCGGAAGAACGTCTGCACCGGCGACTCCCACCGGACCGCCTCGTCGAACGCCGTCCGGGCCAGCGTGCGGTTGTCCCGCAGCCGCGCCCACTGCTCCGGGTGCCGTGCGAACGCGTAGAGCACGGCCGCGAGCCCGTTGACGGTGGTGTCCACACCGGCCGTCAGCAGCGAACGCACTACCAGCGGGGCCTGCTCGTACGTGATGTCGCCGCGGTCCGCGGCCGCCCAGATCTGCGCGCCGAAGCCGTCGCCGGTGAGTGCGTCGCGGGCACACTGTTCGTTCACCCAGCCCGACAGCTTGGCCACCCGCGGCGCCCCCTTCTCCACCAGACCGTTGGCCGGACCGAACGCATTGAACGCGTGGTCCCCGTACGGCAGCAGGTTCTCCCGTCCGGTGCCGGAGATGCCGACAGCGTCCGGGAAGACCCTCAGAGGGAATGCGGCGGCGAGGTCGGTGACGGCGTCGAATTCAGTTGCGGTCGAAAGCAACTGGTCGACGAGGATGTCTGCATCTCGAATCCACGACGCCCTCAGCTTCTGCAGTGCGCGCGGACCCAGAATCTTGCTCAGCACCGCCCGCGGAGCGTCGTGGTGCGGCGGGTCGGCCTCGAGCAGGATGCTCGGGGGACGCCACGGGGTCTCGTATCGGAAGTTGCTCAGACCGACCCCGGCGGCGGATTGGAACGACTGCCAGTCGGTCAGCGCGGCATGGACCTGCTCGTAGCGGCCCATCGCGAACACGCCGTACCGCTGCAGGTACACGACGGGGCCGGCGTCCCGCAGGTCGGCCTGGAACTGCAGCGGGTCTTCGAGGACGTCGAGGGCGAACGGGTCGGCGTCACTGACGGGCAGGGTTGGAGCGGGGGCGAACGTCGTCACGGGAGATCCCTTCGGGGTGAGTGTCAGAGGTCGAGCACGAGACGGTCGGAACACGACCGCGAGACGCAGATGAGCATGCAGTCACCTGCAGATCGCTCGTCGTCGTCGAGGACGGAATCGCGGTGGTCGGGGGCGCCGGCAAGGACGGTGGTCTCGCAGGTCCCGCACGTGCCCTCGCGGCACGACGACAGGACGTTCACGCCCGCCGCCTGCACCGCGTCGAGCACGGTGGCGCCGGGACTCACCGTCACCGCGAGTCCGGAGCGCGCGAGTTCCACCTCGAACGGTTCGTCGCGCAGCGGTGCACCGCGATCCTTCGGCACGAAGCGTTCGGTCCTCAGTTGTCCGACGGTCCAGTGCTCGCAATACTTTTCGACGGCAGCAAGCAGCGGACCGGGTCCGCACACGTAGACCTTCGCCTCGGCGGCGGCCGCGGCGGCGAGATATGCGGGCAGGTCGAGATGGCCCTGCTCGTCCCGGGGCACGACGACCACCCGGTCGCCGTAGGCGGCGAGTTCGTCCCGGAACGCCATGGACGTCCGGGTGCGGCCGCCGTACAGGAGTTGCCAGTCGATTCCCATCAGTTCCGCCTGGCGCATCATCGGCAGCAGCGGGGTGATTCCGATGCCGCCGGCGACGAACAGGTACGTCGGCGCGGGGACGAGCGGAAAGTTGTTGCGCGGGCCGCCGACCCCGACGAGATCACCCTCGGCGAGTTTGTCGTGGACGTACGCCGACCCGCCACGGCCGGCGGGTTCCCGCAGCACCCCGACCCGGTAGGTGTGCGCATCCCAACGGTCGCCGCACAGCGAGTACTGGCGGGTCAGCCCGTTCGGGAGCATCAGATCGATGTGGGCTCCAGGGGCCCAGTCCGGTAGCCGGCGGCCGTCCGGGCGACTCAAGGTCAGCGCTACGACACCTTCCGCGACAACCTCTTTGGCGACAACTCGCAGCGCCGCGTCCGCTGGCGCACCGGAAGAAACCAGGTTCTGTGGCATCTCGACTCCTCGATCTCGCGTTTGTTCGAGGATCTTCCGAGCAGGGCCGAGCCGCCAGACCATTTTCAATAGTTGAAAATCAGGACGTGACGTCGACCCGGCGTATCGTGAGTGCGTCGACGCCGCTGTGGTCGGCCAGTTCGACGGCGGGGACTGCGCGCCGGACCCGGCCGACCCACCCTCCGAACGGAGTCCGAAGATGGAGCCACCGACCGAACCCGACAGCTCCACCAACGCGTCCGAGCACAAACGCGGCACGATGAAGGCCGTCGTCCAGGACGTCTACGGCCCGCCCGAGATCCTCGAACTGCGCGATGTCGCGATACCCGTTCCCGCAGCCGACCAGGTGCTGGTCCGAGTGCACGCGGCAGGCGTCGATCGCGGCGTCGCGCACCTCGTGACGGGACTCCCGTACCCGTTGCGCCTCGCCGGGTACGGCCTCCGCCGGCCCAAGGCCGCCGTTCCCGGGATGGACCTCGCCGGGCGCGTCGAGGCGGTCGGCCCCGACGTCACCGGATTCCGGACCGGCGACGAAGTCTTCGGCATCGGCACCGGGACGTTCGCGGAGTACGCGTGCGCGCCCGCGGCCAAACTCGCACACAAGCCCGCCGATCTGACGTTCGTGCAGGCCGCGGCGATTGCGATCTCCGGGCTCACGGCCCTGCAGGCGGCACGTGACCACGGCCGGGTCGCAGCGGGGCAGGCGGTGTTGATCCTCGGCGCCTCCGGCGGTGTGGGCACGTTCGCCGTGCAGGTGGCGAAGGCGTTCGGCGCGGAGGTCACCGGCGTGTGCAGCACCGCGAAGGTCGACCTGGTCCGGTCGATCGGCGCCGACCACGTCGTCGATTACACCCGCGAAGACGTCACCCGACTCGGACGAAGATACGACGTCGTCCTCGACATCGGCGGCAACACGTCCCTGTCGCGGCTGCGTCGGGTCCTCACGCCGCGCGGGAGACTCGTCATCGTCGGAGGTGAAACGGACGGACGGTGGCTGGGCGGCACGGATCGCCAACTTCGCGCGCTCGCGCTGTCCCCCTTCTCGCGTCGGACGCTGTGCGCGTTCGTCTCGAAGGAGGACGGCGCCGACCTGCGCGTGCTCCGCGACCTCGTCGAGTCGGGCGATATCACACCGGTCATCGACCGGACGTACCCGCTGGGCGAGGCCGTCACGGCCCTCCGTCGCCTCGTCGACGGGCAGGCGCGCGGAAAGGTCGTGATCTCCGTGTCTACCGACTGAGTCAGGAGGTGTGTGCCCGCCGGCTGATGTCCTTGTCGACCGCCGTGGCGATGTCGTGGACGAGCCGGGAGTGCCAGTGTTTGTGGGCCTCGAGATCCGCGGTGAGGGCGTGGCAGTCCGGGCATTCCAGGGGGCTGGTGTGCGATGTGCTTTCCATGGCGTTGCGCTTTCCGAGAGAAGTGGTTCCGATTCCACCGTGGCACGGGCGGGTCGGATAGTCCACCGCACCGGAGCGGGCCTACTTCGACGTGCTCGCCATCACCCGGGTGATGCCCTTCGCGGCCGCCTGCAGCGCGGGGATCTGCGCGTACGCCTTCTCGTCGTTCGGCACGACCACCGACAGCGCGGCGACCACCCGGCCCGTGCCGTCCCGCACCGGAACCGCGACGCCGGTGGTGTCCGGGTACAGGTGACCGGCACACAGGATGAAGCCGTGCCTGCGCACGTCGGCCAGCACGCCGCGCAGTTGCCGGGCGGTGCGAATCGTCTTGTCGGTAAACACCTTCAACGGCTCCCCCAGGATCCGCTCCTGAAGCTCCGGCGAGGCGTGCGCCAGCAGGACCAGCCCGGACGACGACACGTGCAGCGGCATCCGACCGGCGATGCGCGTGTAGTTGACCACCGAACCGGGTGCCGTGAGCCGCTCGACGAACAACACCTCGTCACCTTCGAGGACACCGAGCTGAGTGTGCTGCCCGACGACGGCGTGCAGGTCCTCCATGAACGGCATCGCCGCCTCCCGGAGCCCGAGGGTCGGCGACGCCCGCGACGCGACCTCCCACAGCCGCACCCCGATCCGCACCTTCCGATTCTCCCGCTCGAGCCAGCCGCATCCGACGAGTTCGTCGATCAGCCGCGACGTGGTCGAGATGTGGAGACCGGACCGTCGCGCGATCTCGGACACGGTCAGCAGCGAATCGTCCGAGCGGAACGATTCGACGATCCGCACGGTCCGGGCCAGGACGGACTCGCCGGTGTGCACACGCGCCATCCCTTCAGTGTGCACACCCGGTAACGCTCAGCGCAGGTCGCGCCGCCGGAACGCCGTCACGCCAACCACGATCAGCGCGGCCGTGATCAGCAGCAGCCACAGAATCGGGGTGGCCGTGAACTGCCCGCCCGGCAGTTTCGGAGCGTGGCTGAACGGCTCGAGGTCGAGTACCGCCTGCGGGAATTGCACGATCGACCCGACCATGAAGATCAGCAGGAACGCGACGAGCACTCCCCAGGCCACGGGCGTGAATCGCGGGATCAGCCCGAACAGGAGGACCGTCACGCCGGCGAGCATCCAGATCCCGGGAAGTTGCACGAGCGCCGCCCCGACCACGTCGGGCAGTGCCCCACCCACGTCGCCCGTGGACGTGCCGTAGGTGAATCCGGCGGCCACCCCGGCCACCACCATCGCGACGGCCGGACCCACGAACGCGAACAGGATGTGGCTGGACGCCCAGCGGACACGGCCGACCGAACCGGCCGTCACGGGTTCGAGGCGCTGGGCGTTCTCCTCCGAATGCAGACGCAGCGAGGCGGAGATCGCGTAGGCCGCGGCGGCGATCGCGAGCATGGTGAACGCGTACCCGATGAACGATTCCTCCAGCGACTGCGAACCACCCATCCGCAGGATGATGTCCCGGATCGTCTGGCTGTCGCCGACCTGCCCGCCGATCCCCTTGGCGGCGCTGCCGATGAGCAGACCGTACAACCCGAGGCCGGCCGTCCAGGCGGCGAGCGTGCCGCGGTGCATCCGCCAGGCAAGCCCGAACGTGCCGCCGAGTGCCGGCGATGCGGTGGTGGGTCCGGGGCGTTCGGCGATCAGTCCGGCCCCGACATCCCGTCGGCGCAGGAGCGCATACGCCACCCAGGTGAGGACGACTGCCGTGACGAGACTGGGGACGACGACCCACCACCGTTCGTCGGCGTACGGACGGATCTGCAGGGCCCAGCCGAGCGGCGAGAACCACGACAGGGTGCCGGAGCCGGCGTCACCGACGGCGCGCACGGCGAAGGCGACGCCGAGCACCGTCAGTGCGATGCCGCGAGCGACGCGGGCGCCGGTACTCACCTGCGCCGCGACGGCGGCCACCGCCGTGAACACGAGTCCCGAGCAGGCCAGGGACGTGCCGAACGCCACCGAACCACCCACCGGAAGGTCGCGGCCGAGCAGCGCTGCCGCACAGAGCATCCCGGTGACGACGGAGGCGCCGCCCGCCAGGATCAGTGCCGCCGTCAACCCTGCGTACCGTCCGACGGACGTGGAGTCGAGGAGCTCGGCCCGGCCGGTCTCCTCCTCCGCGCGGGTGTGCCGGATGACCGTGAGGATCACCACCAGCCCGATCAGCGTGTAGTAGATGCCGGCCTTCCAGACCCCGACCGACCCGAGACTGGAGTTGAAGATCGGCCCGTACATCGCGATCTGCGCCGGACTCGCCGCCGTCGTCGCCGCGAAGTCGGCCAACTGGGCGTCGGAGGTGTAGATGTCGGCGATGCTCGCCACGTACAGGGCCGGCGCGAACGCGAAGATCAGGATCCACAGTGGCAGCGCGATCCGGTCCCGGCGCAGGACCAACCGCAGAAAGTGCAGTGTCCCCGTGAAATCCGAGGAGGACACCGGCGCCGACTCGACCGGCCGGTACCGGGATACCGTGGCGGTGCTCATGCCCGCACCTTCTCCGCCGTTCCGGACGACGCCGTCGTGCCGTCGTCGATCTCGTAGTGCCGCAGGAAGAGTTCTTCGAGTGTCGGCGGCTTGCTGACGAGGCTCCGCACCCCGGCGTCGCCGAGCACCCGGATGAGCTCGCCGAGATGTTCGCTGTCGACCTGGCAGTGCAGCGTCGACCCGTCGAGATGGACGTCCTCGACACCCTCGATGCGGCCGAGATCGCCGGGGTCACCGAGGAGTTCGGCGGTGATCGACGTGCGGCTGAGGTGTCGCATCGACGCGAGCGTGCCCGATTCGACCGTCCGTCCCGCCCTGATGATGGTGACGCGTTCGCACAGCGCCTCCACCTCGGACAGGATGTGACTGGACAACAGCACCGTCACCCCGCGGCCGCGGGCCTCGGCGACGCATTCCCGGAAGACCTGTTCCATCAACGGGTCCAGGCCCGAGGTGGGTTCGTCGAGCAGGAGCAGGCGAGCGTTCGACGAGAACGCCGACACCAACGCCACCTTCTGACGATTACCCTTCGAATACGCGCGCCCCTTCTTCCGAGTGTCGAGGTCGAAACGCGCGATCAGCTCCTGTTTGCGGGTCTCGTCGAGCCCGCCGCGCATCCGAGCGAGGAGATCGATGGTCTCGCCCCCGGACAAAGACGGCCACAGCGTGACGTCGCCGGGCACATACGCCATCTCGAGGTGCAGGGCGACGGCGTCGCGCCAGGGATCGCGACCGAACACGGTGGCCTCACCGCTGTCGGCGCGGAGGCTGCCGAGGAGGACGCGGATCGTGGTGGATTTTCCGGCGCCGTTCGGCCCGAGGAACCCGTGCACCTCACCTTCACCGACCTCGAGGTCGAGTCCGTCCAGCGCCCGGGTTCGTCCGAACGTCTTCACCAGGTTGCGCACTTCGATGATCGCACTCATAGCTACTCCTAGTTCGGGGAGTCTTTGAATTCTGCGGGTGCGGCAACCGCCTGTGCGGCACCGTCTTCGGTGGCCAGGTACGCCTCGAGCGTCGACGAATCCGGCAGCAGGCCTTCGGTGTACATCTCGAGGGCGGGCAGCGTGACGTCGGTGGCGAGGTCGCGGATGGCGGTCGCGTAGTCGAGCGGAGTTTCCTTGTCGGCACGCATCTGCAGATACAGAAGCAGCGCGCCGACGTTGTAGAGGGTGAGATAACGTGCCCGCGCCTGCGGGTTACGACTGGCCCGCACACGCCCCGCCGCGACCCCCACTTCGAGGTACTCCGCGGTGTCTTCGACCATGTGCTCGAAGAGCGATTCGCCGAGACCTCCGCCGGCCTGGAAACTACGCACGATGTACGCGACGAGCGGCGCGTACTGCTCGATGTCGGCGAGCGCCTGCATGGTGCCGGCCGGTCCGGGCGTCGAGATCGCCTCCGCCTTCTGCTCGCGGATGATGCGCAGGACGTGCTCGTCGCATTCCGAGCGCAGACCGTCCTTCGAACCGAAATGGTGGATCACCAGGCCCGGCGACACCCCGGCGGCGGTGGCGATCGCCCGCACACCGGTACCGAAACCGTGATTGCCGAACACCGTGATCGCCGCGTCGCGCACCCGGGCGCGGGTGGTCAGGTCGGGTTGCGGGATCTCGGAGCCGGCAGAGGTTGAACGCATGTTTAATAGACTAAACATGCGTTCAACCGGTGCGCAAGAGGTGCGGCGTCAAGATTTCGTCAAGGCCGGGGCGCCGTCACCGGCGCCCGCGAAGACGACCGTCGGTCGGGGGTACCGGTTGCGGGCGCAGGCTTCGTCCAGACCGTCGTCGACGGCGTCGCGGATGTCGGTGCGATCTGCATCCAGCAGCACCAATTCGGTCAGGATCACGCCGTAATCGCGTCGCACCTGTTCCATCAAGCCGATCACGTCGTCGATACGGTCGGCGACGGACCGCGAATCATCGGACCCTGACGAGACGCTGCAGCGGAACCCCACCAACCGCAGCAGTGGCTGGTCCATCACCGCACGCACCGCGTCCTCGATGCCCGGGCCCACCTCGGACACGTCGAGCACCGTGTTCTCGCGCGCCTGTTCGTGAACGAACGGGTGCGGCAGATGCATCGTCATCGGAACCTCCTCGATCCGGGGAATCAGTTCCAGATCTACCCCCACTTCGTGAGATTCCGGCCGATCTTGACGCCGAAATGACTCCCCCGCCCGCAATCCTGACGCGGTGTTGGCGGATATCGCCCGTCAGTCGGGGCCGCCGAGTTCGTCGGCGAAGAACGCCGGCACCCGCTCGACACCCTCCTGCCGCCTGTGCTCGGTCAGCGTCGAGTGCTCCGCGCCCGGAAACTCCCAGCTAGGCAGGCTGGGCCAACATCTTCTAGGCGCTTCCCCGAGGCATGTTCGAATCTCATCACCGACGTCGACGACTTGCACGTATTCCCGCGCCACATGGCTGTTCTGATCACCGAACTGTGCTCGCCGGGTGGCTTACCAGGTGTAGAAGCCCTGCCCCGTCTTGCGGCCGAGGTGTCCGGCAGCAATCTTCTCCCGCAGAATCGCGGGCGGCTCGAACCGCGCACCGACTTCGCGGGAGAGGTGTTCGGCGATCGCTAACCGCACGTCCAGGCCTACGACGTCCGTGGTCCGCAGAGGTCCCATGGGGTGCTTATAACCCAATGTCATCGCGGTGTCGATGTCCTCTGCTGATGCCACTCCGTCCTCGAGCATCCGCATCGCCTCGAGCGCGATCGCCACACCAAGCCGCGACGACGCGAACCCGGGAGAGTCCGTGACGGTGATTGCGGTCTTGCCCAGTGCGGCAACCCATCCCTGGGCGTCGGTCACCAAATCTGCGTCGGTCTTCGCACCCACCACGATCTCCACCAACTCGCTCGCGGGTACCGGGTTGAAGAAATGCAGCCCCAGGAACCGCTCGGGTCGAGCCAGCCCGGTCGCCAGCTGATCGACCGACAAGGAACTGGTGTTGGTGGCCAGCAACGCCTCCGAGGCGAACTCCTCGATACGGGTCAGCACCCGGGTCTTGAGTTCGACGACCTCCGGCACCGCTTCTACCACCAACCCGCATCCAGCCAGTGCCGCCGGGTCTGCCGCGACCGTCAACCGGCTTCGCAATTGATCGACCGATTCCGCGAGTGTGCCTCGCTCAGCCGCTTTCGCCATGTTGGTACCGATTCGGTCTTCGGCAGCTGCGACAGCCGTGTCGTCGGCCTCGATCACCGTCACTGAGGCGCCGGCCGACAGGAATGCATGCGCGATACCCGCTCCCATTCGACCTCCGCCGTACACACCGACATTCGTTGGCAAATTCATCAGTTCTCCAATCCGGATGAAACGTTTTCAAGGACAACCGCCAATGCCTGGCCGACGCCGATACAGATGGCCGCCACTCCCCACCTCTGCCGGTCCCGGACCAGGCGGTGAGTCAGAGTGCCGAGAATTCGGGCACCGGAGGCACCCAGCGGGTGGCCAATGGCGATCGCTCCACCCCAGGTATTGACGATACCGAGGTCGATCTTCCATGCGTCGATGCAGGCCAGCGATTGCACTGCGAAGGCCTCGTTGAGTTCGACGGCCCCCACTTCATCCCAGGAAATTCCTGCCCGGGACAAGGCCAGGTTGGCGGCCTCGACCGGCGCGAATCCGAAGTTCTGCGGATCGAGTGCGTATGCTCCGCGCCCGGCGATCCGGGCTAGCGGTGCCGACCCGATCCGATCGGACGCGTCGCCCGATCCCACCAATAGCGCGGATGCGCCGTCGTTGAGTGGGCTTGCGTTCCCCGCTGTGATCGTTCCGGATTGCCGGAATGACGGCTTCAATCCCGCCAGTTTCTCCGGGGTGCAGTCCGGCCGGATGCCCTCGTCCTGGGTCAGGTCGACGCCTGGAACAGCGACTACGAGATCGTCGTACCGCCTCGCTTTCCAGGCAGTGTCGGCGAGAATGTGTGAACGGACTGCGAACTCGTCCTGCCGCTTCCGGGAAATCGCGAATTTGTCGGCTAGCTGCTCGTTGCATTCCCCCAACGACACTGTCCATTCGGCCGGCATCTTCGGGTTGACCAGGCGCCATCCGAGGGTGGTCGAGACGGCGGCGGTGTCACCGGCGGGGAAGGCGCGAGATGGTTTCGGCATCACCTATGGGGCTCGGGTCATCGACTCGACGCCGCCGACCAGCACGATGTCCGCGTCCCCTGATTCCACCGTACGTGACGCGATCATCGCTGCGTCCAGTGACGACCCGCACAGCCGGTTCACGGTCGTCGCCGGAACACTGGCTGGCAATCCGGCGAGCAACGCCGCCATTCGGCCGACGTTGCGGTTCTCTTCACCGGCACCGTTAGCGTTGCCCCAGACGATGTCGCCGATTTCTGACGGATCCAAGGTGGGCGTTTTCGACAGCAAACCTGACATGACCGCCGCTGCCAGATCGTCCGGACGGGCATCGGCCAGTGCTCCACCGAAACGCGCGAACGGTGTGCGGGCGGCGGCGAAGAGGTATGCGCCAGTCATTGAAAATCCTTTGCGACGGGTTGGTATCTCACGGCCCGCTGGAATGCAGTGACGTAGACATTCGATTTCGGAAAGTCGAATTGGACTGCGCCGCATCGCATTGTGACTGTCACCGGATGCTTCATTCTTCCGGCCTGATCATCAACCGAGATAGTATGGTTCGGATTCGAGAGATCCCGGTCCCAGATGCCGAGGTACGCGATCATCGAGTAATCGAGTTCGGCCAGTCGCAGAGACAGCGAGCTCCCCGAACGTCCCCTTATAGGGGCGTCGAGCAACGTGGGCATCAGCCGAGCCCCGTGGTGACGACTACCTTGCCTTTGACTTTACCGTCTTTGACGTATTGCAGAGCGTCGGCAACCTTGTCGAGTGGAAACGTAATGTCCACGGCAGCATTGATTTTTCCTTGATCGAACAGCCCGAAGATCTCGGCGAGTGTCGACCGTATCAATTCGGGGTTGCGGTCGTGGTAGTCGCTGCTCTGCAGACCCACCACACTGATGTTCTTCACCAGGACATGGCCGGGTTTGATGGGGCTTTGGCTACCGGAAGCGAACCCTACGATCACGATTCGACCTTCCCACGCGGTCGCGCGGATGATCTGGGTCAGGAAGTCGCCGCCGAGCATGTCGAGTACGACGTCGACGCCGTTGCCGTCGGTGGCAGCGAGGAGGTCATCGCGCAGTGTCTCCACAGTGGAGGTCAGCACGAGGTCGGCGCCCTGCCGCCGCGCGAGCTCACCCTTGGTGCCGTCTTGGGCGAGCGCTATGACACGCGCACCGCGTGCCTTTGCCAACTGCACTGCGGCCGAACCGACTCCGCCGCCTGCGCCTGTGACGAGGACCGTCTCGCCCGGTTGCACGTGGCCGCGGCGGAACAGGCCGAGATGCGCAGTAGACGCTACGAGCCCGAAGGCCGCCGCATCCTCGTAGCTCATGCTGTCCGGGAGTACCGCTGCCGACGCCTCGGGCACCACGACTTGCTCGGCGTAGCCGCCGAACTCGACCAGTGTCAGGACTCGCTGCCCGACGGTGTTGCGGTCAACGCCCTCACCGACCGCGATGACGCGGCCCGCGGCCTCCTTTCCGGGGACGAACGGCCGCGGTGGGAGGTTTTGGTAGGTGCCTTCGACTACGAGGATGTCGGGGAAGTTGATGCTGACCGCACCGACCTCGATTACCACCTCGCCGGGGCCGGGAACCAGATCGGGAACATCCTCGATCACCAGGCTGGACGGAGGTCCGAACTCAGTGACTAGTGCCGCACGCATGGCAGGCTCCTTTCGCGATGAGCGAGCAGTGGATGGTATGCGGTGGCAGAGCCCTCGAAGTCCCCGGCCCCGGACCTGGGTCGAAGACGAGCTGTCGGGCTCGGTATTGATCAGCCTTTGCAGTGTGCATCGATACCGCGGGCGGGGGTCAGCGCGGTCCACTTCGGCTTCGGCGGCTACCATCGCGCTCACACGATCATCTCCCGAAGCTTGAACTTCTGGATCTTGCCACTGGGCGTCATCGGCAGCTCCGGGAGTGCGACAACGCGCTCCGGTAGGTAGTGCTTGGAGAGGCCCTGGGACAGTAAGTAATCCCCCAGAGTTGCCACGGTCGGCTCGGGACTGCCGGCCTTGACGACGAGGACGGCGCACACCCGCTCACCGAGCCGATCGTCGGGCATGCCGACAACGGCGACGTTCAGCACGTCGGGATGGTCGAAAATGATCGACTCGACGTCCGTGACCGGGATGTTCTCGCCACCGCGGATAATGATGTCCTTGGTTCGTCCCCGCAGGGACAACCAGCCGTGCTCGTCGAGGCTGGCCCGATCGCCGGTCTTGAACCACAATCCTGGCGCGAAGGCATCGACGGTCGCGTCCGGTCGATCGTAGTATCCGTAGATCACCGACGGACCACGGACGAGTAGATCACCGACCTCGCCCACCGCGACGTCCTCGCCGTTCTCATCGACGACCCGCGCCTCCGAACCTGCGAACACGGAGCCGTCTGTGCTCTGGACCGTGTCGGGTTCCTTTGGCGTACACGAGACGATGATGCTGCACTCTGTCATTCCCCAGGCCGGACAGATGTAGGCGCCGAGTGCCTCTTGCGCCTGCGCCGGCAGACCCCGCGGCACTGACGAGCCTGCGATGACAAGACATTTCAATGGGCAGGACGGGTCCCCTGCAAGGTCGGTGCGAACCATGTCTTGCAGGAAGGCTGGTGCTCCGAAGAACGTGGTCACCCCTTCCTGTCGTATCACCTGCACACCCCACTTCGGGTCCCAGCGATCGACGTGCACGCCCGTCCCGCCCAGCACGACCGTGAAGAGAATGCCCCACACGAAGCCCGTGTGGTGGCCGACTGGTGATGCCACCAGTTGGACCATCGGATCCCCGTACGCGATCGGACCTACGTGTGCCGCCTGCTGTCGGGCCGAGTAAATCAGAGTGTTATGGCTGTGCATCGCACCCTTCGGCTCTCCGGTGGTGCCGGAGGTGAAGCCGAGGTAGCAGACCCTGCTGGGCTCCGGGTCCGGGAACTGGCGGGTGGGCACGGCGGCATGGCTGGACCACAGCGACTCGCCATCCAGGAGGTCTGAATCGTCCTCGTCGATGACGATCACGTGTTCGAGGGTGGGGATCTGTGCACGGAGCGTGCGGGAGAGTCCGAGGTGGTCGTTGCTGCGCCAGCGGCGCGGGACGACCAGTACCTTGGCCTTGCTCCGCCGCAGGATCGCCGCGGCCTGCATCTCGCCGTAGGCGACCGGGATACCTGCATAAATCGCGCCGATCTCGTTGATCCCGAACACCATCTCGGGGTATTCCACCCAGTTCGGCAGCATCAGCACGACTGCGTCACCGACACCGACACCGAGCGAGGCGAAGACGCTGGCGGCGTGGTGCGCGTTCTGGTCGAACTGCCGATAGGTACGGATGACCCGATCACCCTCGCTACGTCGGCCGATCAGAGCGAGCCGGTCTGGGTCGGTCTCGGCGATGTCGGTCAGCAGCGACCGGATCGAGCGGTTCTCCCACCAACCCTCGGCTCGCCAGGCCGCGGCGGTCTCGTCGTCGATGGGAGTGACCTGGCCGTCGAGGACGTCGGCGAGTGGGCGGTGGGTCAGTGGAGTCATGCCGCCTTCTTCCTCAGAGCAGTGGGCACAGGCGCGAGGTGTACGAGGGTGCGTGCGGTCGCGACGGCTGCCCCCTGGGTGTCGACTGCGGCACGCAACGAGACCGCGTCGCGGAGACGACGCTCGGCGCCGTACTCGGCGAGGTAGCCGTAGCCACCGTGAGCCTGCAGTGCTGCAGCGGCGACGTCGATTGCGCCGTCGCACGCCTCGCGGACTACAGCAAGTGTCTGCACGTCGTCATCGGCGGCGGCCAACACAGAACCCAGGGTGATCACGGATCGGGTCGCTTGCCCGAGAAGTGACTGTCGGACGGTAGGTATCTCTGTGAGCGCGGCACCGAACTGTCGCCGGCCGGACGCGTAGCCCGCCGCGTCATCAGCGGCCGCCCCGGCGATTCCGGCCGCGACCGCGGCGGCGCCGAGACGCAGCCGCGTCCGAGCCCCGGCGACGTCGACACCAAACAGTTCGTGGACATCACCACCGGCTGCCTGAACGTCGAGGGAGCGGGTGAAGGCGCCGCCGAGTCCGGTACGACGGAGCGGAGTTGGGATCATGGCCGTGGGCGCGATCAATACGGCGGCGCCGTCCTCGACCAGCACGAGGACATGGGGATTCTCGGCAGCGGTATCCACCCGGTCGACGGAGCCGGTCAGTGTGTCGCCACTCCATGCCAGGCGCACATGGGGCGAGCTGGCATCGACGACCGCGACCGCCGCCGTCCCGGTGTGCACCTGGGCGACTAGGTCGGTGAAACGGTCATCGCCTGTCAGGATGCAGACGGCCGCATGTGCTTGCACTGACGCCCAGCCCAGCGCAGGCCAGGCGCGACCGAGCCGCTCGAGAGCGACGACGGTCAATTCCCGCCCGGCCCCGCCGCCACCGGCGGACTCGGCAGTGCCCACGGTCCATATCCCGAGCTCGGCCAGCTCGGCGACCAGGCCCGCCACCACCGCCGTGTCGTCCTCGAGGACGAGTTCGTGTGCGGCGACGAAGGAGTCGAGCATGGCCCGCACATCGTTCCCGTCCCCTCCAAGGACGGGACCCCACCAGCCTTTGGACCAGCTCACGACCAGAAACTTTCAGGCTTGGGCTGACGGCGCTCGCCAAATGAGGCACTGACCTCGTGAGCCTCCTGCGTCTGCAGGTACAAGGTGAGCTGCTGGTCGTGGGCCATCCTGGCCTGACCGGAGACACCGTTGTGGCGGGCGGAGAACGCACCCTTCAGACCGCCGATGGCCAGCGGGCTGCGGGTGGTGATCTCGCGTGCGACCTCGGCCGCGCGAGCCTGGAGCTCGGAGGAAGCCACGACCTCGTTGACCAGGCCCATCTCGCGGGCCTGCTCGGCGGTGTACTTCTTGTTCAGGTACCACATCTCCTTGGCGCGTTTACGGCCAATGGTGTCCTCGAGGTACCAGCTGCCATACCCGGCGTCGAAGCTGCCCACCATGGGGCCGACCTGCCGGAAAACGGCGTTCTCCGAGGCGATGGTCAGGTCGCAGACAGTGTGCAGGACGTTGCCGCCACCGACCGCAAAGCCATTGACCGCAGCGATCACCGGCTTGGGAATGGTGTCGATCGCCTGGTAGACATCGATAATCGGCAACACCTGGGACTGATCGAGTGAGGTGACCGGGTCGTGCTCACCGCCAATGCAGAAGAACTTCTCACCCGCACCGGTCAGTACCGCCGCGCGCAGTTGCGGGTCGAGACGGAACTTCTGCAGCGCGTCGAACAGTTCGAGGCAACTCTGGTGGCGGAACTTGTTGCCTGCATCGGGCCGGTTGATCGTGATGGTCAGTACCGGACCGTCGATGGTGGTGAGGATGTCGTCGTAGCTCATGTCAGTAGCTCCCGTCGGTGGGCTGTTGGGTGCGGAACCCGTGTCCGCTCTTGCTGCCGAGGCGGCCGGACGCGACCATCTGGCGAAGCAACGGTGGCGGCGCGTACCGCGCGTCCGAGGTAGCTTCGTACGCTGCCACGGTCGCGTAGAGGTGGACGTCGAGGCCGATTGTGTCGAGCATCTTCAGGGGCCCGGCCTTGTACCCGAGGCCGAGCTCGAGGGCGACGTCGATGTCCTCGGCGGTGGCCAGACCGTCGTCGTACTCCTGGATGACGTCGTTGAGGTAGGGCAGCAGCATGGAGTTGATCAGGAAACCGGGGCGGTCCTCGACCACGACCGCGACCTTGTCGGCGAGAGCGTCGACGAGTGCGACGAGCTGCTCGATCAGGTCTTCGCCGGTCTCCATTGCGCGTACCACTTCGACCATGCGAGTTTCCGGTGCCGGGTTGAAGAAGTGCAGGCCGGCGACACGGGCCGGGTTCGACAACCCGGCCGCGAGGTCGGTCACCGACAGGGCCGAGGTGTTGGTCAAGATGGGCGTCTGGTCACCGATGACAGCTGCTACCTCGGCCAGCACACTCTTCTTCACCTCAATGTTTTCGGTGACGGATTCGAGGACCACATCTACACCGGCCAAGTCGGCTACCGAGGTGGTCCCGGTGATCCGGCCGAGGATCGTTGTCTTGTCTTCGGTCGCGCCAGCGCCCTCTAGGCGTGTGCCGATCGTGGCGAGGCCCGTATCGATGCGCTGCTGGTCGGTTTCGAGAACGATCACGGTGCGACCGGAGGCGGCGAAGATCTGGGCGATACCGGCGCCCATGGTGCCGAAGCCGAGGAGACCGATCGTTCGGAAGTCGGTAGATGCCTTGCTCATGGCTGCTCGCTCCTCAGGACCCGAAGAGTCGGGTGTCGTCGTACTCGTAGAATCCGCGGCCGGTCTTACGTCCGAGATCGCCTGCAGCGACCATGCGTTCGACCATCGGCGGTGGGAAGAACTTCGGATCGCGCAACTGTTCATACAGTCGGCTCGCGACCTGCTGATGAATGTCCATGCCCACGATGTCGAGCAGCCGGAACGGCCCCATTGGGTGGCCGAGGGAACCCAGCACGGCTGCGTCGATCGACTCCTTGGTTCCCCGACCGGCTTCGAGTGCACGGATGCAGGAGTTCTCCCACGGGATCAGGAACCTGTTGACGATGAACCCGGGCCGGTCCTTGGTGACCACGCTGGTCTTGCCCAGAGATCCGAGGAATTCGACGGTCGCCTTGTGCGCCCAGTCGGCGGTGTGCCTACCGTCGGCGACCTCGACGAGTTTCATCAAGGGCGCGGGGTTGCAGTAGTGGGTCCCCACAACGCGCTCGGGCAGCCGCGAACCGGACGCGATGCCGGTGACCGACAGGGTCGAGGTGTTGGTGTGGAACAGAGTCGATTCCGAGACGATCTCGTCGAGGCGGCCGAAGGTGTCCTTCTTGAGCTCGAGGTCCTCGAAGACGGCCTCGACGATCACGTCGCACGGTGCGAGGTCGGTGAGGTCGGTGGTACCGACCAGGCTGTTTTTGGCGGACCGGCCGGCCTCTGCGTCGAGCTTGCCCAGCTTAATGCTCTTGTCGAAGAAGCCGAGAACGGTGTCGATTCCGCGTTGCAGATTAATTTCGTTGATGTCGAAGAGGATCGTCTGGTGGCCTGCACGGGCCATCACGGTCGCGATCCCGGAACCCATCGTGCCGGCGCCGAGGACGGCGACGGTCTTGCTGTCGTTACTCACTGGTTGTCCTCCGGTCGGTTTCAACGGACGCTCTGTCCGCCATCGATGACGATGACCTCGCCAGTCATGAAGTTCGAGTCGCCGCCCGCGAGCAGCAGCAACCACGGTTTGAGTTCGTCGGGCTCACCCAGCCGGCGCGCGGGGATGGCACGCACCACGCTGGCCAAGGCGTCGGCGTCATCACGCATCTCGGCGTTAAGGGCTGTGGCGAAGTACCCGGGTGCGATGGCATTGACCTGGATGCCGTACCGCGCCCACTCGATCGCCATCGAGCGGGTGAAGGCGATGACCCCGGCCTTGGAGGCGGAATAGGCCGCGTGGTTGGCGACGCCCTGCAGCGCGAAGTTGGAGGCGATGTTGACCACCTTGCCCGATTTCTGGGCAAGCAGGTGCCGCCCGACAACTTTGGTTGCGAGGTAGGTACCGCGCAAGTTCGTGGCGACGACCCGGTCCCATTCCTCCGCCGACTGCTCGACAAGCGGGGTCGTTGCGACGATCCCGGAGTTGTTGACCAGGATGTCCGCCCGGCCGAAGGTCTCGATGGTGGCCTCCACCATCCGCTCCACCGACGCCTCCTCGGTGATGTCGGTCGGACACGCCAGGGCTTGGCCACCGGCCGCCTTCACCTCCTCGACGAAGCTGTCGAGTTCGGTGCCGGTGCGGGCGGCCACGGTGACCGCAGCACCCGCCTCGACCAACGCGTGCGCCATCGATCGGCCCAGCCCACGACCGGCGCCCGTCACGATCGCGACCTTGCCTTCCAGTGATGTCATGCCAGTTCCTTCATCCCGCGGGTGGTCTCGCGGCCAATGAGCAGCCGCTGAATTTCGTTGGTACCGTCGTAGATTTGTGTGACCTTGGCGTCACGCAGGCAACGCTCGACACCGAGGTCGGCGAGATCGCCGTACGGGCCGAGGATGCGTGCCGCCTCGACCGACGCCTGGAATCCCAGGTCTGTGCAGGACTGCTTCATCACGCCGATCTGCCCCGGTGTGATGCGGGGATCGGTGTCGACCTGACGGGCGACGGCGTGCAGCAGCAAGCGGCCCTGCAGGATGCGGCCCCGCAGGTCTGCGAGAGCGAAGGTGTGCTCGTCGGAGAGCCGGGTGCCGTGCAACCGGGTGAGGGCGGACAGGGTCCGGGCGTAGGCGGCGCGAGCGAGGCCGACGCCTTGTGCGGCGGCGCTGATCCGTGACTTGACAACCGAACTCATCACCACCGACCAGCCGCATCCCTCGGCTCCGAGGAGATTGTCTCGCGGGATCGCGACGTGGTCGAAGAACAGTTCAGCGGTGCTCGAGCCGTGCATCCCCATCTTGTGGAACGGCTGGCCGTGGCCGACCCCGCCCCAGCCACCGTCGACGACGAACGCAGTGATGCCGTCGCGGCCACGGGTTCGATCCACTGTGGCGAAGCAGATGATGACGTCGGCGCGGTCACCGGTGGTGATGAAGGTCTTCTGACCACTGAGCGACCACCCCTCGTCGGTGGGTGTTGCGGTGGTCGTCAGGCTCGAGACGTCCGACCCGGCGTCCGGTTCGGTGATCCCGAGCGAACCGTAGCGTGACCCGTCGAGCAGACCGGGAATGTAGCGGCGCTGGAGTTCGTCGGTTCCCGCAAGCAGAATCGGATACGCAGCATGCATCTGCGTCATGAAGACCAGACTCGTCGCGGCACAGCCGGCGGTAATGTCCTCCATCGCAACCGCATAGGCAACATTCGAGTCACCGGTGCCACCAAGATGTTCGGGGAAGATCAGCCCGCACAGGCCCGCCGCCGCGAGCGCCTGGACGCTCTCGTGCGCGAATTCGTGGGTATTGTCCAGATGGGCGGCACGCGGCGCGACCTCACGGGCCACGACGTCACGCGTCTGTGCACGCACCTGTAGTTCGCGGTCGGTGAGCGCTGCGTCCGACGCCGGCTCGTCCAGCAAGTCGTGCAGTGCCAGATATGCCTTCGGGTCGGTATCGATTTCGAGTGGCTCGACACTCATCGGTGTGCCTCCGAATTCGCGAAGTTCGCGGGCCGGCGCTCGAGAAACGCGCCGATACCCTCGGTGGATTCGTCACCGGCCACGGCCAGTGCCGCCAAGCCGGTCTCGACGCCGAGCCCGGAATCGAGTGGTGCGTCACGACCAACCTCGAGCGCATGTAGGATGGCGCGGACCGCCAACGGTCCCTGTGCTGCGACCCTCTCGGCGAGGGCGGTCGCAGTGGCCATCAACTGATCGGGTTCGACCGGCGGGATAGGGGTCAGTCCGAGCGCGTAGGCGCGGTCCGCGTCGAGTCGGCTGCCGGTGAGCATCAAATGCGCGGCCACCCGCTGCCCCACCGTCCGAGGCAACCGCTGGGTGCCACCGTATCCGGGGATCAGACCCAATCCGGATTCGGGGAGTCCCAGTGACGCTTTCGTCGAGAGCACCGGGAAGGTCGAGGTAAGAATCAGCTCGAAGCCGCCGCCGAGTGCGAGTCCGTTGACCGCAGCGATGATCGGGATCGGTGCCTGTTCTATGGTGCGGAAGATGTGCTGGCCCGCGGCCATGACTTCCCTGGCCCTGTCCGGGCCCATTCCCGCGAGTTCCTTCAGGTCCGCTCCCGCGCTGAAGGCCTTCTCCCCGCTGCCGGTGAGCACGACCGCGCGCACTGCAGGTTCGGCGGCCGAGTAGGTGACGGCGTCCAGTAGAGCGGCGATCACGTCGGTGTTGAGGGCGTTGAAGGCTTCGGGCCTGTTGATCGTCACTGTCGTGACCGAGCCTGCGTGCTCTACCTTGACCACACTCATGAGACCGCTTCTTCTTCGCGTACAGCAGTCGACGGCTCGGTGACAGCGCCACCGAGGAGCAAACCGGCTACTTCGTCGTGGCTGTAACCGAGATCGAGCAGGACCTCGCGGGTGTCGGCGCCGAGATCGGGGAAGCGTTCGTTGCGCGGCGGTCCGGATGCGAGCCGGAAGGGGCTGCGCACCGTCACCAGTTCGCCCGCCGAGCCCGGTACCGGCATCACGGCACCTCGCGCCACGACCTGCGGGTCCTTCACAACCTCCGACAGTGTCTGTACAAGGGCCGCGGGAACGTCGGCCTCACCGAGGATGCGGAGCCAGTCGGTGGCTGTCCGGGTGGTGAGCCGCCTTGCGATGATTGCGGTGATCCGTCCTCGGTGCTCGCGGCGGCCGGCGTTGTCGGCGAGTGATGTATCTGTTGCGAGTTCGGGGAGGTCGAGGGCGGTGCAAAAGCGTTGCCACATAGCATTATTGCCGACCGCGACGACGATGGTTCGGTCGGCGGTGTCGAAAGGCTGGTAGACCGCGAGGACGGAGTCTGTGCCGCCGCTGGGGGCCGGTTCCGGCTCCCCGGCGTGGTAGGCCGCGATGCGGGGCGCCATGAGCGCGAGGTCGGTGTCGAGCAGGGAGACGTCGATGATCTCGCCTTCCCCGGTGCGGGCCTGGCGGACCGCGGCAGCGTTGATCGCGATCGCCGCGCACATTCCGGTGACCACGTCGGACAGCGCGGTCGAGACGCGTTGGGGACTGCCGCCTTTTTCTCCGGTGACCGACATGAGTCCCGAGCGCGCTTGAGCCACGAGGTCGTATCCCGGCAGGTCGCTGTCCGGGCCGTTCAGGCCGAAGCCGGACAATGCGCAGTAGATCAGCCGCGGGTTGCGCTGACGGAGGGTCTCGCCGTCGATTCCCAAGCGAACAAGCTTGGCCGGGTTCGTGTTCTGGAGAAAAACGTCCGCGGTGTCGAGCAGCCGCAGCAGCACCTGCCGCCCGCATACAGAGCCCAGATCGACAACCACTGACTTTTTGTTCCGGTTTGCCGAGGCGAACCACGCCGAGGCGCCGTCGACGAACGGCGGTCCCCAGCTGCGGGCATCGTCGCCGTAGCCCGGCCGCTCCACTTTGACGACTGTGGCACCGAGATCGGCGAGATACATCGCCGCGGTGGGACCGGCGTACGACGTGGTCATGTCGACGACTCGTAGGCCCGTGAGCGGCCCCTCGGTCTGGACGTGTCTGGTCATCGTCGTCCTTCGAATCTCGTTAGTACAGTGGTTAGTTGGATGCAGTCCGCCGCCCTTCACTGGCGACTTCGATCACGCTGTCCCCAGGCGATAGCCTGCGGAATCCGGGTCTTCACGCCCGATGCCGGCCCGTCAGCGGCGCTCACGTCGCGAGCGCGACATCCGTGTCGCGCTCGCGACGCTGTGAACAGTGCCACTGTAGATGACAATAAACACTATGCGCAAGGTCATACATTTAGCAGTTCCCGATTCGACTTCGCACTGTCGCCAACGTTTGCACAGCGATCGGTATGGCCGCGGACCGGACACCACGCAGAAACCCGACGTGCTAAATGCCTCTCGGAGCCCAATCCCACGCCCGGAGGACATCCCATTTTCGACCCTGCCGCGGCCGCGAAGAAGACCGCCAGCCGTCTCACCACTACATCACGCGAGGTGTCGATTTACGAGGTCGAGCCGACAAGTCGCTTCTCTTTTCCGCAACCGCGACATGGGGCCGTGGCCGTCGCCCGAAGTCAGCTCGACTCGGTCCACGCGCGAGGGCCGTTGAACATATTCACCGGTGAGTCCGCGGTGTTCGCCTGTGCGAGCGGACATGTTTCCCGGAGACCACTCCGCGGAATCCGGTACGCATCACAATCTCTGAACTCGTTGACCTACTCCGAGTCCGAACGCACCCCCTTACTCGACTGACTGCTCAGTACTGATGGCAAGGGAAATCGACGAGAGTAGTTCGGGAGAAATCGAATAGGGCGTGTAGAACCAATAACGATCTGCGATACCGGAGTAGCGTCTCGCGATCTCGGTGCCGGCACGATCAGATTCGGCGACAATAGCGAACGTTTCGAGCACTTCGTCGTCGATAAGGCTTGCCATCTTGGTCCATCGGTCGTCGTCTCCCGATCGCGACAGAATATTGAGCTGCCTACCTAGGGCATCCCAGCCGTGACGCTCGAGGACGGGCATGTATGAAGGCGTGCTTGCGTAGAACGCAATGCGCGCCCGGATCGCCTGCTTTTGCTTGTTCGAGTTCTTTCTCGTCCCGGCCAGTGGCGAGAAACCCCCGACAGCTGACCTCGAAGCCGTCACGTGCGCGGGTGCGGGAAGACAGACCCCGCTCGACAGCGGGTAGAACTACGTCACGGAGATAGTCCGGAGTGGAAAACGCGTGCACCAGGACGCCGTCCGCGCTCCGGCCGGCGGCCTCTAGCATGCCTGCCCCGACGCCGGCCATGATGATCGGTGGAAGACCGTGACCATGCGGCTCGGGCCGAAACATCGGCGTCATAAGGGTGTGGCGGTAGTAGGAACCCTCGAAGTGCAGTCGATCCCCCGTTTCCCATGCAGTCAAGATCGCCTTCACTGCGTCGATGAACTCCTCGAGCCGAGCCATCGGATCAGCCCATTGCATAGAGAAACGGCGTTCGATATGCGATCTCACCTGAGTTCCCAAGCCGAGAGCGAATCGTCCGCGCGAGTACGTCTGCAGATCGTGGGCAACGTTCGCAATCGTCATGGGATTACGCGCGAACGCCACGGCGACAGCACATCCGAGTTGGACCCGTTGAGTGTGCTGGGCGGCAACCATCAGCGGGAGGAACGGATCGTGGGCCGTTTCCGACGTCCAGATGCCCGCGTAGCCTTCCAGCTCCAGTCGCCGCGCGGTCTGAGCCATTGCCTCGACATCGTCCACATCCAGGCGGGCGTCGACCTTCACAATCCGTCCCCTTTGTGTCGTAACGGAGTGGCTAGGAATTCTTCGAAATTCGTTCGTACAGTGATTGGTTGGAGTCGCGGTCCGCCGCCGGATTCCTCGGCAGCGGCGGACCGCGAAGTCGCAGGTGCCCGCTGGTGGACAGACGACGGGGCGGACTCCTCACACACCACCGGTAGCCGCACGGCCTGGAGGCGATCCATCCCCGCCAATGCGCATGAGAGTGGAACGTCGCTATGCGGGGAGCACTTCTCCCACCCGTGCCGACCGTAGATGAGGTTGACCATGCGGCGCAAGGTCAAACATTTAGCGGGCAGTAACCGAAGCGCCCCCGTGCAGACGCAAATGAGAATCCGAACAGTGAGTCACTCCTTTCCGAATCCACCCCGGGAGCCGCCTCGCCCCCGTGGCCGCAAGTCGCGAAGCCCCAGGAAGGGGGCGTGCGATGTCCACAGCACGGCGAATCCGCCAGCCCCAGGGGTTGTGACACCCAACACGTAATGTCAGACTATTAGCGGAATGGCAATGATCTACGTCGAGCGAATGGTGGTGATGTGGCACATGGTGGCGCAGGAGGATCTCGCAGCGGTCTTCGGTCGGCACGTCGCGGAGGCGACCTACCGGTCCCTCCCGGAGGAGGCGATCCGATCCGCGAAGTACAGCACCCTCGACACGCTGGGCGTGATCCTGGGCGCGAGCGGTCTCATGGACGTCATGCCGGGCATCGTCGAACTCACCAGGGATTGGGGCGGTAAGCCGGAAAGCACGCTATTCGGCTTCGGCGGAAAGCTCCCCGCTGTCTCCGCCGCCTTCGTCAACGGCTCCATGGGCCATGGCCTCGATTACGACGACCATCTGCCCGAGGGACATCACCCGAGTGTGACGGTGCTACCGGCATTGCTCGCCGTGGCCGAACGCAAGGGTGGGGTGACGGGCGAGGACTTCATCACCGCCCTGGCAGTGGGTCAGGATCTGTTCGCGCGGCTCCGCAAGAACGTTGCGTGGAAGCAGGACTGGTTCCTCACCCCGGTCGTGGGGACACTGGCCTCGGCGGCGGCGTGCGCCAAGCTGCTCGACCTGGATGCCTGGCGCGTCACCGACGCGATCGGCATCGCCTGCACGCAGGCCGCCAGCACGATGCAGACCGCCTATGGCACCGGTGGTGACCTGCGCGGGATGTACGGCGGCTTCGCCGCGAAGGCGGCGGTGCTCTCGGCGCTGTTGGCCGAGAAGGGGGTCAAGGCCACATCGACCCCGCTGGAGGGTGACGCCGCCTTTCTGCCGGTTTACTTCGGGGAATGGGACCGTGACGCGATGGTCGCGGGACTCGGCACCGATTTCCACGGCGCGTCCATTCTCTACAAGTTGTGGCCGAGCTGCGGTGTCACTCATGCGTACATCGACACCGCGCTCCGGTTGATGGGCGGGCCCGGTCGCACCGACGAGATCGAGAAGATCGAGGTTTTCGGTGGCGATTTCGCGAAACAGCTGAGCGAGCCGGCGGAGTTCCGCCGACGACCCCCGACCTCGAACGACGCCAAGTTCAGCATTCCATTCACGGTCTCGCTCGCATTGCTGAAGGGGACGGTGGGAGTCGGCGACTTCTCACCGCAGCGCCGCGCGGATCCGCTCGTCTATGAAGTCGCGTCGAAGGTCGTGTTCGTGGACGATCCCAAGTACAACTGGGGCAAGGAGCTCCCCGCGGGGGCTGTTCGACTCGTCCTCGAGGACGGTCGCGAGCTCTACGGCGAGGCCAAGCACGACGAGACTCCCGGCGCTGCCCACAACCCCCTCGATTGGTCACAGCTGGTGACGAAGTTCGAGGACTGTACCGCGCACGCCGTCCGATCCTTCGAGGACACCGAGATCAAGCAGCTCGTTTCCACCATCGATCAGCTCGAGGCCGTCGCCGACGTCGCGGTTCTCACGAGCCAGCTCGGCTGACCCGGGAGGATACCCATGGACAAGCTGCTGACCTCACTGGTCGACTTCATTGAAGCGACCGATTTCGACACCTTGACGTCCGGCGCCGTCCGCGCCGTCGTGCGCCATACGATCGATACCGTCGGATGCGGCGCGGGTGGCTACTCGAGTGCGCCCGCAGGCATTGCGCGCGAGGTCGCCCGCGGTATCGGCGGGCCTCTCGTGGCGTCGGTCTACGGCGAGTCGGAGAAATGCCTCGTCGACCAGGTTGCCTTCGCCAACGCCACAGCCGACCGCTATCTCGACTTCAACGACTTCGGGGTCTCGGGCCACCCGAGTGACATGATCCCCGCCCTGCTCGCGATGACCGAGTCGGTGGGGGGGACGGGCGCCGACGCGGTTACCGCGATCTACCTTGCCTACGAAATCGCGACCCGGCTGGCCGAGGCGGTGCCTCCTGATGGCGGTTGGGATCAAGGGGTGTATTGCTCGCTCGGCGTTGCGGCCAGTCAGGCCAAGATCCTCGGGCTGCCGCGCGAGAAGATCGGGCACGCCCTCGCCCTCGCCGTTGTCCCCAGTATCCCGTTGCGGGCGACCCGGTTCGGCGAGCTGTCGGAGTGGAAGGCCGCGGCCACCGGCCACGCCGCCATGACGGCGACATTCGCCGTGCGCCTCGCTGCGTCCGGGATGAGTGGGCCTTCCGAACCGTTCGAGGGCAAGGATGGGCTGCTCGAACGCGTCTGGCCCACCTTCGATCTCACGCTGACACCAGCGGACCCGTCGGCGATCGAGCGAGCCAGCCTCAAACGGCATCCAGCCTGCTACTGGGGTCAGGTTCCCGTCGACTTGGTCATCGAGTTGCGCGGCCGTGCCGTCCTCTCCGACATTGTTGCGATCGACGTGGCGACCTGCATGAACGCGTGGCGCTCGATCGGGGGCGGCCGAGGCGACGCCGCGGAGAAGTGGCGTCCACCGACCCGAGAAACCGCAGATCACAGCATGCCGTACCTGATGGCGGCCGTCTTCGTCGACGGTGAACTGTCGGACGAGGCGTTCACGTCCGAGCGGCTGACCGATCCTGAACTGCTCTCCGTCATCGACCGCATCAGTGTGGTCGAACGTGTCGACCTGACGGATCGAGCGACCCGGGACAGTTGCCCGACCGAACTCACCGTGATCATGGCGGACGGTTCGATGTTATCGGCGGCCGCAGATGTGCCTCGCGGTCATCCGGCGAACCCGATGAGCGATGGGGACGTTCGCGCCAAGTTCGAGGCCCTGGCCCTGCGTGCCCTCGCTCCCGACCAGGTAGGCGCCCTTGGGTCACTGCTTGCGCGGCTGCCCGAACTCGAGTCACTCGATGCGGTGACGACCCTGTTCCGCGCGTTCGGACGCCGGTGACCCTTGACACAATCCTCAAAGACAGCTCTAATGTCAGACATACGACTAAATGTCAGTCAAATTCCTACTTGTAAATGAAGGGCAACGGTGACGGAATCATGAAGCCGATCGCGTCCGTGGTGGGAATCGGGGCCCTGCCGGTCGGCAAGCACCTCGACAAACTCGAGCACGAAATGATGGCCCAGGCGTTGGTCGCAGCGATCACCGACGCCGGGCTGACCAAGAAGGACATCGATGCGCTGATCTTCTCCACTCCGCGCCCCTATGCGGACCAGCGGTACTTCGGCACGTTCATGGCCGGATACCTCGAGATGGCGGTGGGCGACATCCTGATGGAGGTCCTCGGCAACGGGCTGACCGGATCCATCGCCTTCGATGTCGCACTCGAGCGCGTCGCCTCGGGCAAGGCCAAGGTCGCTGTCGCGCTCGGGGTCAACAAGGAACTGCACGTCCCCACCGGTGAGCACATGACCTGGTCGATGCGGGCGGTCGGCGACGTGGACTTCCACGTCCCGTTCGGCGTCACCCCCATCGCCTGGTATGCGTTCAACGCGGTGCGCTACATGCACGAATACGGGCTCACCCGTGAGGAACTCGCGTCGATCCCGGTGAAGAATCGGTTTCACGCCTCGATGAACCCGCTCGCGCAGATGCGCAAGCCGATCACCGTCGAGGACGTCATCGGCGCCCGGGACATCGTCAAGCCGCTCGGTCTGCTGGACGTGCCGCCACGGTCCGACGGTGCGGTGGCAATCGTGATCGCAGATCCAGATTTTGCGCGCTCCCTGGGTACCCGTTACGTCGACGTCGTCTCGCGCGGCTTCCATCACGAGGGCATCCACCAGGTGTCGAGCCGACCGCGCCCACTGACATGGTTCGAGTCGGCGGAGATCGCATCGGGCAAGGCGTACGACGAGGCCGGCATCTCGGTGAACGACATCGACTTCGCCGAGGTCTACGCCCCCTGCTCCATCGTCGAGTTGATCCTGAGCGAGTCGATCGGACTGTTCCCCAAGGGCACCGGCGGCGCCGCCGCGGCCAGCGGTGCGACCACCATCGGCGGCCAGGTGCCGATCTCACCCTCCGGTGGCTGCGCCAGCCGCGGACACCCGCCGCACGTGACCCCGCTCTACAACGTCTACGAGGCGGTGCAGCAACTGCGTGGAGAGGCAGGAGAGCGTCAGGTTGCTGGAGCCGGAATCGGCTCCGTCACCGGCGAACTCGGCGACTACAACGCCACGATGATGCACATCCTCGCTGGCCACGGCGCGTGAACGGAGAGAGACTGATGCCCATCCAAACGACGGGGACCACGCTGGCTTATCCGCCGCGGGTCACCCCCTTTACCGAACCGTTCTGGCAGGGTCTGAACGACGGAGTCCTTCGGACCACGAGGTGCCGGGAGTGCTCCCACATGACCTTCCCACCCAAGCCCATCTGCCCGGAGTGCTGGAAGTCCGAACTGGACTGGGTGGATTTGAGCGGCCGGGGCACCCTATACAGCTACACCGAAGTCTCCGCGGCCCCGGCAACTTTCGCCGACGAGGCACCGTACGTTCTGTGCCTGGTCGATCTCGACGAGGGCGTGCGCTGCCTGAGCAGGATTCTCGCGCCATGGGACGCCCTCCGCCCCGACATGCGAGTGAGGATGAAGGTCCGCGAGACGAAACCGGTGCGGCTGTTCGACTTCGAAATCGACGAGACCGAGGAGGCCCGGTGACCGAGACAACCTCAGACTTGGCCGAGCAGCTGGCCACACACGCCGTGCGCCAGAGCTACCCCAACCTGGATGCGGCCACGATCGAGGCGGCCCTCGAGGTCCTCTTCGACACACTGGCCTGTGCACTCGGCGGACTGCACTCCCCCGGTGTTCCCCAGGCACGCACCGCACTCTCCGCTTGGGGCACCGGTAACGCCACCATCTGGGGCACCGCGGACACCGCACCAGCGCCATTCGCCGCCGTGGCCAATGGAGGTGCCCTGCACGCACTCGACTACGACGACACCGACGACGCGGTGCCGCTCCACGCTGCCAGCGTGGTCCTGCCGGCACTGCTCGCGGACCTGGAAGAAAATCGGCCCGACTGCGGCGGCCAGGAGTTCCTGACCGCGCTGGTCGTGGGCCTCGACGGCGCCATGCGGGTCGGCCGCGCCGGTGGCCCCAAGGGTAGTCGCGGCTGGAACTACAGCGTCGTCAGCGGCGGTGTCGGAGCCGCGCTGGCGATCGCCCGCCTCCGCCAGTGGGACGCCGGCCAGGCAGTGAGCCTGCTCGGACACCAGCTCGCCCAGACCTCCGGCAGTCTGCAGTCGATCATCGACGGCACCCTCGCCAAGCGTTTCCAGCCCGCCGTCGTCGCCAAAGACGTCCTCTTCGGTGCAGCGCTGGCCGGAGCCGGCATCGACGGCCCGCGCAACGTCTTCGACGGCCGCGCCGGTTTCATCAACCTCTATCAGGACGGCACGTTCGACCGCGACGTCCTACTCGAGGGCGCCGACCGAGCCGGCTATCTGACCGATCTCAGCCTCAAGCCCTACCCTGCGTGCCGCTTCACGCATGCTCCCATCGACCTGACGCTGCGGATCCGCGAGTCCGGGATCACACCGGATGCCGTCGAACACATCACGTTCGAGACGAGCGGCCAGGCGTTCAACATGGTGGGACGCACCTTCGATCCCGCTACGGCCAACATCGTGGACGCACAGTTCTGCATCGGCTACACCGCCAGCGTCGCACTACACCGCGGCGCCGTCCTCATCGGCGACTTCGCCGACGACGCACTGCGCGACCCGGTCGTCGGCGGGTTCGCCGCCGGGCGCATCACCGTCCGGCCCACCGAAGACGTCGACTTCCTGGCCATGGCGCCGGTGACAGCGCAGGTCCGGCTCCAGGACGGCAGCGAGCAGACCTTCGTCGGTAAGACCATCTCGGGAAGTCCGGATCATCGTCTGACCGTCGACCAGTTGAAAGCCAAGGCGGCCGACTGCTTCCAGCACGGCGGGGCGGCGGTGGCCGTCGACGAGCTGTGGGACACCGTCCAGGCACTGGCACACGATGCCCCCGTCGCCGGGCTTCTCGAACTCCTCGCACGACCGTCGAAAGGACCGGCCACCCGATGAACGATCACACCCCTGTGCGTGAAGGTGTACTCGACGGCGTGAAGGTCGTCGAACTCTGCCACCTCATCGCAGGACCCTACTGCGGAATGCTGCTGGCCGATGAGGGTGCCGACGTGATCAAGGTCGAGCCGCCCCAGGGCGAACTCACCCGCAGTCGCGAGCCGATCCGCACCACAGATCAAGGCTCCATGTCGGGGTACTTCGCCTCACTCAACCGGCGCAAGCGCAGCATCACCCTCGACCTCAAGTCCGAATCCGGTTCCGCGCTCCTCGACCGGCTACTGGCCGATGCGGACGTGTTCGTCACGAACATGCGTGGCGGAGCATTGGGGCGCCTCGGAATCCACCCGGCGGATCTTCAGGAGCGCTACCCGAACCTGATCGTTGTCAGCATGAGCGGATTCGGCCTGTTCGACGCCGGCCTCGACGCCAACCGCGCCGGCCTGGCGATGGTCGCCGAAGCACTGTCCGGCACCACCGGGCTCACCCGTGACCGTGAAGGGCGACCGACCTGGTGCGGGTTCGCCCTCGGCGACATCGTCACCGGGATGACCGCTCACTCGTCGGTGCTGCTCGGGCTGCGCGAGCGCGAGCAAACCGGCCGCGGCCGCATGATCGACCTGTCGCTGACCGAGTGCACACTGCCACTGGCGACCGTGGCCCTCGCTCGCGTGCAGTCCAGCGACGCGCACCTGTCGAAGGCCGCCGGAGCAAACGACTTCCACGGTGTCCCCTACGGGACGTTCGCAGCCGCGGACGGCTACTACAACATCGGAGTCAACCGCGACGACTTCTGGGCGCGCCTGTGCCGCGCGATGGGGCGGCACGAACTCGCCGACGACCCGCGCTACGCGACCTACATCGGACGCGCCCACCGGCAACGGGAAGTCGAGGAACTGCTCGAAGCGTGGAGTACACAGTTGACCCGGGCGCAGGTCGTCGACGCCCTGACCGAAGTGGACGTCCCCGTGGCGCCGGTCCTGACGATGAGCGAGGTGCTCGACAACCAACACTTCGCCGACCGAGGCACCTTCGTCGAGGTGGACGACGCCATCGGAGGCTCGCTGCGGCAGCCGGATGACCCCACGGGGTTCGCGGTGCCGACTCCGGCCCGCGTGCCGCGCCTGGGTGAGCACCGCGACGCCATCCTCAATGAAATCGGCGTGCACGAGTCCCAGATCGAGTCGCTGGCCGAACGCGGGGCATTCGGCCCGACGCCCCACGTCAACGCCACCACATAGACCAGCCCACGGGCTATACAAGAAAGGTTCGAAAACCATCATGACTGCTGACAACGCCACTAGCGAGACAAGGGCGACCCTGGACGACGTGCTCCAGGCCGCCAAGGCGGTCACCTCCCGCTTCGACAACGACTACTACCGCGAGGTCGACGAGAAGGAAGCCTTCCCCGAGGAGTTCGCGAAGGCGGCGGAGACGGCGGGCCTGCATTCGGTGATGATCCCGGAGGAGTACGGCGGCTGGGGCCTGGGTGTGACCGAAGCGTCGGTCATCACCGAGGAGATCAACCGCTCCGGTGGTGCCGGCGCCGCCATCCACGCGGCGATGTTCGCGATGGGGATCGTGGTGAACCACGGCTCGGAGGAACTCAAGAAGAAATGGCTCCCGCAGATCACCAGCGGTGACGTCCGCCTGACCACCTTCGCCCTGACCGAACCGAACGCCGGCACCGATACCTCCAAGCTGGCGACGACTGCCCGCCTGGACGGCGACGAATGGGTCCTCAACGGCCAGAAGGTGTTCATCTCCCGTGCCGCCTACACCGACCTCATGGTGATCATGGCCCGCACGAGCCCGTCGCCCGACCCGAAGAAGCCCGGTCTCGGCATCTCCTGCTTCCTGATCGACATCCGCGACGTCGACCCCGCGCGGCTGGCGATGCGCAAGATCCCGCTGATGTTCAACCATCACACCTACGAATTGTTCATCGACAATCTCCGGGTGCCGGCCGACTCGCTGATCGGCGAGGAGGGTATCGGTTTCAAGTACCTCTTCGATGGGCTCAACGCGGAGCGGATCGTCATCGCCGCCGAGTGCATCGGTGACGGCAAGTGGTTCATCGAGCGGGCAGTGAAGTACGCCAACGATCGGGTGCTGTTCGGCAAGCCGATCGGCGCGAACCAGGCCATCCAGCACCCGATCGCCAACGGCTACGCCCACTTGGAGGCGGCCGATGCGATGCGTTGGAAGGCTGCCGCCGCCTACGACGCCGGCGCAGACAACGCCCCCGAGCTCGCCAATATTGCCAAATACCTTGCTGCGGAGGCCTCGTGGGACCTGGCGCAGACGTGCATGCAGACCTACGGCGGCTATGGTCTTGCCAGGGAATACGACATCGAACGGAAGTTCCGCGACAACCGCGTCTTCCAGGTCGCCCCCGTCTCACCGAACATGGTCCTCAACTACCTCAGCCACAAGGTGCTGGGGATGCCGAAGTCCTACTGAGGAGCCGACATGGAAGGGCTCTATTTCGAGGACTACAACGAAGGCCAGCGGATCGAGACACCGCGGCGCACCGTCACCGACTACGACATCTCGGCGTTTGTGAACCTGTGTGGATTTCTCACACCGACCTTCATCGACCTGGAGTACGTCAACCGGCCCGAGCACTACTCGGGCCGGATCGCCCCCGGCATGCTCACCTTGTCGTTCGCTGAGGGACTGATCCTCGCGTCAGGCATCACTGCCGGCACCGGGCTCGCCCTTCTCGAACTCACCCCGACCTGGAAGGCGCCGGTATACGCCGGCGACACCATCCAGACACACATTCATGTGGTCTCCAAGCGGCTGACCTCGCGCGGTGACCGGGGGGTGGTGAAGACGGAGAACGTCGTCGTGAACTCCAAGGGCGAGACGGTGGCGACATACACGTCCGCCCGCATGATCAAGAGCAAGACCTTCGGACCGAAGCTCGAGGAGGAAAGCTGATGGGCAACGCGATAAAGCCGGCCTTCTACTTCGAGGACTTCGAGGTCGGCGACACCTTCACCACCCCCAGCCGGACCGTCGGCCTTGCGGAGGTCGCGACCTTCGCCGGTCTCTCCGGCGATTACAACCCCATTCACACCGACGCGGAGTTCGCCTCGAAGAGCCAGTTCGGCGAGCGCATCGCGCACGGCGTGCTGGGCATGAGCATCCTGACCGGGCTCGTGACGCGTCTCGGTGTCTTCGAGGCCGGCACCATCGCCCTGCTCGGCATCGAGGAATGGCGGTTCAAGGGTCCGGTCTTCGACGGCGACACGATCCACGTCAAGGTCCTCATCGAGGACACGAAGATCACCAGCGACGGCAAGCGGGGCGTGCTTCGCCGGCGATATCAGTTGGTCAACCAGCGCGACGAGGTCATCCAGGAAGGTGTCATGCCTTTGCTGATGAAATGCCGGCCGGAGTGACCGGTTCGCCGCTGATCTCGGTCCCCGGCCTCGACTCCGAGCAGCGGTGGGAGTCGGCGTACTGCACGCCGGGTCGCACCGAGCGCGTTCGAGTGGCGGGGACCGAGATCGCGGTGAGCTGCTGGGAAGGGGGGTCCGATCGGACCCGTCCCGACGTGGTGCTCATCCACGGGGGCGCGGCACAGCGCCAGTGGTGGGATCACCTGGCCCCGTTCCTGTACGGAGCGGGTCGGGTGGTCGCGCTCGACCTGTCGGGCCACGGTGACAGCGAGCACCGGGATCAGTACACCCTGGATGCGTGGTCCGAGGAGGTCGCCGGTGTTGCGGAGTTATTCTGCGGTCCCACACCGTTGCTGGTCGGGCACAGCATGGGCGGTCTCGTTGCCGTGAATGCGGCCCAACGGCAGACGGACCGGTTCGGGGCCGTCCTGGCACTCGACAGCCCCCTCCGACGTTCGTCCCACAGCTACGCGGAGCGGCGCACGAAGATCGCTTCTCGGCCCGTGAGATCGTTCGCCTCACAGACGGAGGCGCTCGAGGGCTACAAAACCTTTCCGCCGGTCACCGAGGCGCCTGCGCGGGTGATGAACCACATCGCCCGGGCCGCGATGAGGCGTGCGGGGGACCGATGGGCGCTCAAATTCGATCCGCGCATTTATCTTCGCCCTCAAGTGCTCGACGACTTCGTGCTCACTGCGCAGATTCCCACCTGGTGGGTGCAGGCTGAGAACGGCTTCGTCGATGAGGTGATGGCGCAGCGGATTCGTGACTCGCTCGGTCCCGCCGGTGCCCTCATGCGGGTTCCCGGCGCGAGCCACCACCTAATTCTCGAACAGCCCCTGGCAGCTACGTGGGTCATCAATCTCTTCGTTCAGCAGCCGCGGCGCGCGGCCGGATGACCGGGCCACAGGCGGCCGTCGGTACCCGCCCGCGCTGGGTGTCGCGTCTCGAGCGTCCCTGGTTCGCCCGTTTGATGGTGGTGACGTTCGTTGCCCAGTTCATCAGCTCGGCGATCCGGCCGCTGATCACCTACGAGAGTCTGGCGGCGGGGGCGGGCGCGGTGCAGGTCGGCGTCATCACCGCCGCGTTCTCGGTGCTGGCTCTGTTCGCTGCGATTCCGTTGGGGAAAGCGGTCGACCGGCGTGGGGAGACCGGATTCCTCGTACTCGGTGGGATCCTGGTGTGCTCGACCCTGCTGTCTTTGCTCGCCCCGACGAGCCTGCTCCTGCTCGGGGTGTGCAGTGCGTTCCTCGGTCTGGGCCATCTCGTTCTGGTGGTGGCGTCGCAGACACTGATCGCCAAAGGTAGCCAGCCCGAACGGCGCGAGACCAGATTCGCCACGCTGACAACGGTGAACGCAGTAGCCCAGATCGTCGCTCCTGCCATGACCGGTTTCCTGGTCGGGGAGGTGGCCAGCAGCCACGACGAGCTGGCCACCCATGTTCCGAACAGTCACATCGTGCTTACCATTGCCGCCGGCATGGCCGTGGTCGCGACGTTGTCGGCCGTCAGCCTTCAGTTGCGGCCCGGAGCCTTGGTAAAGCGCGCTGCCCCGGACACTCGGCCCGGCCGAGGAAGCTTCGCGACCGTGATGCGGCTACCTGCTGTTCCAGCGGCGATGCTAGCCAGCCTCACCGTGTTGACGTCGATCGACCTGCTGGGTGCCTACCTGCCGGTCTACGGACAGCAGCACGGCCTCTCGGCGCGCACCGTAGGACTGTTGCTGGCGACCGAGGGAGTCGCTGCCATGGTGGTGCGGATCTGGATGCTCCGGCTCATCGCTCGATTCACCCGCCGCCGTCTGCTGGTCGGCACGATGACCCTGGCGGCGATCAGCCTTGCCGGCGTTCCTGTGCTCGGTCTACTCGACAGACCCGAACCGGCGCTGTTCGCCGTCATGATGTTGGCGGGCCTCGGGCTGGGCATCGGACAACCCGCAACGATGGCGTGGGTGGCGGCACGGACGCCGGTCCATCTCCGGGGGACGGCTGTGAGTATCCGGCTCAGCGGTAACCGCCTCGGCCAGGTCGTGGTGCCGATCTCTGCCGGCGCCCTCGCTGGAGGAATCGGCCTGGCTGCAGCATTTTGGTGGCCGGCGGTACTGCTCCTCATCTCGGCCGGTCTCATCCTGCGAACGCCCCGGGAAGGCGGGTCGGACCATCCCGTGCCCGAATCGCGCCGCTCACCCGGTATCGAGCCCGGTAAAATGTCAGACTAATGAAGAGTTCGCGGTTTGCATTCCTGGAGGTTATATGTCAAACAGTACCAGCGGCGGAGATGCCCGCTCCTCCCCGCCGATCCTCGGACGGAAAGTGCTGCGCCCCCGAGAGCAGGTCGAAGACGCACTACGCCAGGCCGTCCTCGACGGCCAACTCCGCACCGGAGACCGACTTCCCCCCGAGACGGAACTGGCCCGCCAGTTCAGCGTCAGCCGCTCCACCATTCGCGAAGCACTCTCCGCCCTCGAGACCCAGGGACTGATCCGCAAGACCCCCGGGGCCGGTGGAGGCAGTTTCGTCCAAGCCGTCGATCACACCTCCCTCGGACAAATCCTCCAGGAATCGATGCACAATCTCCTGCGGCTGGGCAGTGTCAGTTTCCATGAGGTCGCCATGGCTCGCCAGCACCTCGAGATACCGGCAGCAGCACTGGCCGCCGAACACCGCACCACCGCCGACCTCGACGAACTTCACGCGATCCTGGCCGAGCAGAAGCGTCGCACTGTCGACGACCCCATGATCGCCGAACTGGACGCGCAGTTCCACATCGCAATCGCCCGCATGTCCGGAAATCGGATCCTCGCATCGCTGGTCTACGCCCTCCACCGGGAATCCGAACCGGTCGGCCACCTGGATCTGTCACCGGACCTCGGCCGTGACACCTTTACCCAGCACCAACGAATCGTCGAAGCCATCATCGACCAAAACCCCACGGCAGCCGAGCAGGCGATCACCGAACACCTCGGCTATCTCCGCGACCACATGCGCAAACACATCGAATCCAACGGCTCCACACCCGCGTGACAAGACGCACCGAGCACTACACTTCGCACGAAAATAGTTGAACAACAGTCGATTCCGCCGACTCGCGTGGGCGCGTTCGAGATATCTGGAATCAGCAGCGCGTGAGAATTTAACAATTGGCTATTGACTTACATTTGATGTGATGTCAGTCTCATTACAAGCGGTAACTGATTTGCCCGATCCGCCGCCCCAAGACCCACATTGACGGCACCGACCGGCGCCCTCATGGAATGACGAAGTAGGAATCACATGCCGAATGCAAGCACGACCGCGGCGGCCCCTAGGGTGACGCCGATGGTCAGGCCCAAGATCGAGTTTCAGCGACTGGGCAAACGATTTCATCGTAAGAGTCAAAGCATCACCGTGATGGAGGGATTGGACCTCACTGTCCACGAGGGCGAATTCGTCTGCGTGGTCGGCCCGAGTGGTTGCGGAAAGTCAACGCTGCTCAACATGTCCGCCGGTCTGATGCGGCCGTCGGCCGGCAGGGTGTTGTACGACGGTGTCCCGGTGCCGGAACCCAACACCAAGGTCGGTTACGTCACGCAGAAGGACAACCTCATGCCGTGGCGCACGGTGACGGCCAACATTGCTCTGCCACTGCAGATCCGCAGGATGGGCAAGAACGCCATCGAACGCCGGGTCGCCGAAATGATCGAACTCGTGGGACTCACCGGGTTCGAGAAGGCCTACCCGGGCGAGCTTTCGGGCGGCATGCGCAAGCGCGTGACACTGGCCCGGACTCTGGCCCACGAGCCGGAGGTCATCTTCGCCGACGAACCCTTCGGTGCGCTCGACGCACAGCTGAGGGGGATCATGCAGCAAGAACTGCTCCGCATTTGGTCTGCGTCGAACAGCACGGTCGTGTTCATCACGCACGACATCTCCGAGGCCGTCGCCCTCGGTGATCGCGTCGTCGTACTGTCCGCACGTCCTTCGCAGGTCAAAATTGACGTCCCGATCGACCTTCCGCGGCCCCGTGATCTCTCCAAGCTCCGCTTTGACCCCCGTTTCAACGAACTCAACGAATACCTGTGGTCCGTTCTCTCCGAGGACCTGAACGAAGGTGACCAAGTATGAAGAATGTCGCTGAGGCAGTCGACGTGGTGACCCACCGCCCTGACGAGCCGATGGCTGCCGCGCACACTCCGCCTGACGAGACCGTGTGGCTCGACGAGCCACGATCCGGAAGCAGCCGCTGGCTGCAGGTGGGCGGCATCCAGCTGGGACGAATCGCGATCGTCGTCACGATCCTTGCGATTTGGGAGTTCATCTCGGGACGCTGGGTCGACGAATTCTGGATCTCGAAGCCCTCGGCGATCTGGGACGTGCTGTGGGGCTGGATCTCGTCCGGAGACATTCTGATCCACCTTCAGGTGACTCTGACCGAAATGATCCTCGGCCTGGTCTTCGGAGCCGTCGGTGGAATCGCGGTCGGATTCGTACTCGGTCGCGTCGAGTGGATGGCCCAATTGCTCGACCCGATCGTCACAGCGATCTACTCGTTGCCGAAGGTTGCTCTGGCGCCACTGTTCATCCTGTGGTTCGGCGTCGACCTCACCTCCAAGGTGGTGCTGACCGCAGTCGTCTGCTTCTTCCTGGTCTTCTACAACACCTACGCCGGTGTGCGCGATGTCGACAAAGACCTCGTCGACGTGGTGCGCGTCATGGGCGGCAGACGAAGCGACCTGCTCTTGAAGGTGGTACTTCCCAGCGCGGCCGCCTGGATCTACACCGGCCTACGGTTGGCGGTGCCCTACGCGTTGATCGGAGCCGTGGTCGGCGAGATCGTCGCATCCAACAAGGGCCTGGGCTTCCTACTCGCCCGGGCGGCCGGAACCTTCAACACGGCAGGGACATTCGCCGCCCTGTTCATCCTCATGTTGATCGGCACCCTGCTCAATTTCATGGTCGATTGGTCGGAGAGAATCACCGGCCGCCGGACAAGCTGACACCGGCCGGGGCCGTGACGAGGCAAGGATGCCGCGTCCCACTCACGGACCGGTCGCTCTCCGCGACGCGTGATCCGGTCCCGCTCCCCACCTTGTCGATCTTCTGTCCTCCTCAGCACTTGCGACTCTCCACCGGCGGCGTCACCGCGCCCCGTATCGAAGGGAAAATTATGATCAACAGCCGTGCGCGCATGGCCGCCGTTGTCGGCGCCGCATCAGTTCTGTTGCTCGCCGGCTGCGCCGGCGGAGGTGGTGGTGTCAGGAAGGCTGCCGACCCCGGCGCGGCTGCCTCCGGCACCTGCCAGGGTGCATCGATCAAGATCGCGAAAGCGTCACCCAGTTTCGTCTATCTGCCGTTCTACGTCGCCGAGGGAGCCGGCTACTTGGAACAGGAGGGGCTTGTTCCCGAGACCGTAGAAGTCCACACGGGTTCAGGAATTATCGCCGCTGCTGTCAGCGGCAGTGTCGACGTTGCCCTGGTCACCGCGGGCGAAGTATTCGTCTCCCGTCATGAGGGAGCCCCTGTCACGGCCTTCGCGCAGGTGGAGAATCTCGGAACCAATGTGGTCATCAAGAAGTCGATCATGGACGACCTCGGCCTCACTGAAAGCTCCTCCGACGCAGAGCGGCTCGCCGCCCTGAAGGGCCTACGCATCGGGGTTACCGGGAGCGGCAGTGGTAGTGACCAAGTGGTCCGGTACCTCGCCAAGGCGGGAGGCTTGGACCCCGACAAGGACATGGAAATCATCGCCACCGGAGGCAGTGGTAACAGCGTCTCCGGGTTCTCCGGCGACCGCTTCGATGCGATTGCGATCTCGTCACCGCAATCGGATATTGCGATCCAGCAAGGGCGGGGTGGCTACTTGTTCAACATCGCCGATGGCGACTACGAGCCGCTCGCGAACAACCTCTACATCACCGCCATGGCCTCGGATCGGACGATGACGCAAATGCCCGAGGCACTCGGGTGCTTCACCGCCGCTCTCGCTCGCGCACAGAAGCTCATCCGCGAGGACCCCGACAGCGCAGCCAAGCTCGCCCAACCGTTCATGGGTGACGTCGACCCGGCGCTGTACACAGCAGCTTTCCAGTCGAATATCCACTCCTGGCCGGCGAGCCCGGTCATCGACGACGCCGCCGCCGAGGCGGCACTGAAGTTCCAGAATGAGGTCATGGGCAACGGTCTCAGCGAGGACCTCCTCGGCGAGGCCATCGACACCGACATCGCTACCACCGCAACAACCCAATAACGCTCGGGGTCATACGGGTTTGCCCCGAGCACCGGCGCCTTCCATAACGGACGGCGCCGGTGCTCGGGGTCGTACCCGCATATAGGAATGGGAGGGCTGCTGCCGTCGGTCGGGTGCTGCGGTAACGATGGCACCGTGCCTTCGGCGTGCGCAGCCGAACATCGGGCTCGAGGGGTAGCCCGCGGGTCATACGGCTCACTTGACACGGAGGGAGTAAACTGTCGGACTAATACGATCCCTGTCCCGGACTCCTGGAGAGCTTATGTCAAACAGTACTCGTGGTGGGGATACGCACCGATCACAGACGCCGATCCTCGGACAGAAGGTGTTGCGCCCCCGGCAGCAAGTCGAAGACGCACTGCGCAAAGCCGTCCTGGATGGGCAACTGCGCACCGGCGATCGCCTTCCCCCTGAGACGGAACTGGCCCGCCAGTTCAGCGTCAGCCGGCCTACCATCCGCGAGGCGCTCTCGGCCCTCGAGACCCAGGGACTGATCCGCAAGGTCCCCGGAGCTGGTGGGGGAAGCTTCGTTCAAGCTGTCGACTACACCGCGCTCGGAGAGGTCGTGCAGGAATCGATGCACAATCTCCTGCGGCTGGGCAGTGTCAGCTTCCATGAGGTTGCCATGGCCCGTCAGCACCTCGAGATACCGGTCGCCGTCCTGGCAGCGACGAACCGCACCGACGCCGACCTCAAGGAACTGCGCGCCATCCACGCCGACATGAAGCGTCGCACCGTCGGCGACCCGCTGATCGCCGAGCTGGACGCACAGTTCCACATCACGATCGCGCGGATGTCCGGCAACCGGATTCTCGCCGCGCTGGTCTACGCCCTCCACCGCGAGTCCGAGCCCGTCGGGTACCTCGACCTCACACCCGAACTGGGCCGCGACACCTTCGCCCAGCACCAGCGCATCATCAAGGCAATCGCCGACCGAGACCCCGAGGCCGCCGAGCGGGCGATCATCGAGCACCTGAGCTATCTGCGCGACCACATCCGTATCAACATGGACGCGAACGAAGGCGTGCCGGTCTGAGCTGGACTCACAACTGGCATTCCGAGCGGGGAACGAACTTGTGGACGTTCACCGTCACCAATGCTCCAGCGCCGTGCTACGCGCGCTGATGCGGCCGTCGACGGCTCGGCTGCACTGTTCCGCGGATGCCACCATCGCCGCGTTGCAGGTTGCCCGTCAGGGACGGTCTCGATGCCCCGTCGACTGGAAACCCCGGCTGGGCTGACCAACTTCGCAGTTGATGGCAAACATCTGAGTGGATGGCGGCCACCACGGCTACTTGGTGCAGGCGAACAGGGTGCCGAGGTGTCCTGGAGGCATTGTGCGGAGGGGGAACCCGCACACGATGTTCGCCAGGATCGACTCGAACTGCAAAAGGCGGATTCGGCGGGTCCGAGCCGACACGCGCCGAGAGCATCGTGGGCGACGGCGATATCCTGATGGCACGCCGAGGCGCAGACGGTGGGAGTGTCCAGCTGTCCGGGCCGTGTGGGTGGAAGCAGGATATGCAGTGAACGACAGTGACCCTTTTCGCACGCATCACCAGGTGCTTCCGTTCATTGCGGACGAACTCCACGATTCCGGATTTGACGATGTCCAGGAAATCGGGCACGGGGGATTCGGAGTCGTCTACCGGTGCACCCAGACCTCACTCGATCGCATCGTGGCGGTCAAGGTCCTCACCACCGCCCTGGACGACGATAATCGGGCGCGATTCTTCCGAGAACAGCGGGCAATGGGCCGGCTGACAGGACACCCTCACATCGTGGACGTTTTCGAGGTCGGGGCTACTGCCAGGGGTCGACCGTACCTCGTGATGCCCTATTACCCGCACGATTCCCTCGATACCCAGATCCGTCGGCACGGCGCCCTTACCGAGAAGGATGTTCTACGTCTCGGCGTGAAGACGGCCGGTGCGCTCGAGACCGCGCATCGAGCCGGGATCGTGCACCGGGATGTCAAGCCTGCGAACATCTTGCTCACCGACTACGAGGAGCCGGTCCTGGCGGATTTCGGCATCGCGCACATCGCCGGCGCCTTCAGGACGACCACGGGCACCGTCACCGGCTCCCCCGCGTTCACGGCGCCGGAGGTTCTCAGTGGTGACTCCCCGACGGTCGCCTCCGATGTCTACGGACTCGGCGCCACCCTGTTCACCGCGTTGACCGGGCACGCCGCATATGAGCGACGCAGCGGCGAACAGGTGGTTGCCCAGTTCCTCCGGATTACGACACAGCCCGTACCGGACCTGCGTGTGCACGGATACTCCGAGGACGTAAGCGCAGCCATCGAACGCGCCATGTCCCGCAGTGCGGCGGACCGACCATCCGCGGCCGTGTTCGGCGCCCTATTGCAGCAAGTCCAGACGCACCACGGGTTCACCATCGACGGGATGGCGTTGCGCGCCGAGCCCAGCTCCTCAGGACAGGGCAGCCGTGACCGAACACGTCGGGACTCACCCGACAACAGCCCTCTGCCTGCGCTGCAGTCTCCTCCTGATTCGCAGCATCTACCGGCGCGGCCGACCGGTGCGGGCCGAAAAACCAACCTGCCGCTGGACCTGACGAGCTTCGTCGGTCGCCGCGCCGAGTTGGCCGAGGGACGGAAGCTGCTCTCTACCTCGCGCCTGGTGACCCTGACCGGGATCGGCGGGGTGGGTAAGACCCGACTAGCCCTCCGGGTTGCCGACACCCTCCGGCGGGCCTTCCCTGACGGAATATGGCTGGTGGAGCTCGGTGAACTGCGAGACGGGCAACTGCTGACGCACATGGTTGCGACCGCACTCGGCGTGCGCCACGAGGTGACAGGTCCGCTGCCCGTTCTCACCGAGTACCTCGCCACCAAGAACCTGCTGCTGATCCTGGACAACTGCGAACATGTGATCTCCGCGGCCGCGGACCTGACGATAGCGTTGTTGCGCTCCTGCCCGGGGTTGAAAATCCTCACCACCAGCCGCGAGCCCCTGGGGATCGGCGGGGAATCAGTCCTCCGGGTGCCACCGCTGAAGGCACCCGAGCCGGATTACGACCCGCCGTTGCTGAGCCTGCCGCAATACGAGGCCATCACTTTGTTCGCCGAGCGGGCCGCCAGGGCAGTGTCCAGCTTCGAACTCACCGAGGACAATCACGTTGCGGTGGCCCGTATCTGTCGCCGCCTGGACGGCCTACCACTGGCGCTGGAGTTAGCGGCCGCTCGATTACGGGTGATGTCCCCCGACCAGATTCTGCAACGCCTGAACGACCGGTACGCGCTGCTGACCCGCGGCGCCCGTGGAGTGCCATCGCGGCAGCAGACGCTGCGGTGGAGCATCGACTGGAGCCACAACCTCTGCACCCAGGCCGAACAACACATGTGGGCCAGATTGTCGGTGTTCGCCGGCGCCTTTGACCTCGACGCCGCCACACACATGCTGGCAGGCACCAGCGAGCCTGAGGAGTTACTCGAGCAAGTGACCTCGCTGGTGGACAAATCAATCTTGATCCGGGAAGAGTCGGACACCGGAGTCCGCTTCCGCATGCTCGAGACTCTTCGCGACTACGGGCGGGAACAGCTGCAAGACGCCGGCGAGCACCAGGCTATGCGGTCTCGGCACCGGGATTGGTATCGACAGATGGTGCTCGATGCGGAGAGCGAGTGGATCAGCCCACGACAGCTCGACTGGATCGCACGACTCGACCTGGAACTACCGAATCTGCGTGAGGCACTGGAGTTCAGTTTGTCGGCATCGGACGGTTCCGGGGCGGGGGGATTGGACACCGCCGCCGCCATGTTTCCGTTCTGGTTCTCTCGCGGTCTGCTCACCGAGGGACGACGCTGGCTCGAGCGCGCCCTGGCCGGTGACGAGCGCCAATCGGTTGCACTGCGCGTCAAGGGCCTCTATGCCGCCAGCATCCTCGCAACCAGGCAAGAAGACCTCCAAGAGGCGACCGCACTGATCGAGCAGGGCCGGACGATCGCCGAGGTAGGGACGACACGAGATCGCGCACTCATACAACGGGCTGATGGGTACCTGGCATTGCACCGCGGCGATCCGAGACGGGCAGTGACCCTTCTGTCCCAAGCCCTGGATGAATTCCGCCGAGACGGTGACCTCATGCTGCAAATCATGACCCTGCACGGGCTCGGGTTGGCGCATCACCTGCTCGGTCAACCGGACCAGGCCGTCGCTCGTCTCGAAGAGGCGATTCAGATCGCACAGTCGCACGGCGAGTCGGCCTCGCGGGGCCGTTCCTCGTGGACTCTCGCACTGGTGCTGTGGCAACAAGGCAACCGCGATCGTGCAGTGTCTCTGCTGCGGGACGGTCTCGAACTGGCACGGCTGTCCGACGACCCCTTCGGGGCGACATGGTGTCTCGAATTACTGGCCTGGATCGCAGCCACCGAGAGGTATTTTCACCGTGCCGGTGTTCTCATGGCAGCCGCCGCTGTCCTTCGGCGACAGGTAGGAACCTCGGTCCTCCAGATACCGAACTTGACCGGCGCTCACCAGGAATGCGAGCGCACCACACGGGAGGGACTGGGAGCTCGAGGCTTCACCGCAGCGTGCCGCGAGGGCGAATCGATGAGCTTCGGGTCCGCGATCTCGTACGCCCGGGGGGAGAAAGCGTCACCAACGCACACCGACATGTCCTCTGTGCTAACCAAACGAGAACACCAGGTCGCCGGTCTGGTCGCGAAGGGTCTGACAAACAGGGAGATAGCCACACAGTTGGTGATCTCACCGCGCACTGCACAAGGGCATGTCGAACATGTCCTAACAAAACTAGGATTCACGTCACGGGCGCAGATCGCGGCTTGGGTGGTGGAGCAGACCGTAGTCAGCGAGAGGGATGGGAGCTGATCACCTATGGTCGAAAAGAACTGTATTCGGTTTCGGTTCGGGCTGGCGGTACCGACACCTACCCCGATCTCCAGCAGCGTGGCGGCGGGTACTGGTCCAATGAGCATGTTGAACCCCTCGCCGGTGGACGCGTGCACCATGTCGCCGGAGTCGGTCCCGTGTTTGTAGGCACTCTCGCCGATGACCGACCTCCGACTGCATCATTACCTGCGCCGGGACGGTTCCGCACCCGCCGCGACTACCCCGCCAACAGGCCCGGCCCGCAACCACAGTGCACCGCTGCTGTCGACGACGACGTCCAGTGGCATCGTCCACCGAAGCCCGGCACAAACCGACATTTGCACAGCCATCGGCTTTGAGGTGCGGTTTCGGCGGCGACGTCGCGATAACCGATCTTAATGTCGCCAAGTGCGCACAAAACATGAGTGACACGGAAGCTGCTCCGGAGGCGAGCCTCCTCTGCTGTAGGTTCCGCGGAGCGGTGTCACTTTCCTTTGAGCGAGAACCCGCCACTGCCATGATGGTAAGAATTCGCAGGTCAGCAGTGTGGCAGCAGCTGACAAGTTCGACCGGAACTTACACCGCGTTGTGCACGCAAACGGCGGTTGGCGCGGGATCAGACAGCGGCGACGTGATCCGTCTGCTTGAAGTCACGGGAACACGCACCGCCGATGGCTGCGACCACGAACATGCAGAACATGAAGATCGCCGGCGGAAGCCATCCGAGTTGCCCCGACCCGAGCAGGACGGTGCAGATCGCCGGGATGAATCCGAGAATCACATAACTTGATTGCTGCGCGAGGCCGACTCCTGTGTACCGAACATGGGGAGGGAATTGGCGAGCGTAGAAGACGGGCGATATAGCGAGCGGGCACGAAAAGACGACTGATTTGAACAGAACAGTAACCAGGATGACCAGCGCCGCACTCCCGTACGAAATTGTTCCCAGAAGGACGATGGCACCTACGGCGCATAGAAGCGAGCCCACGACCCAGAGTCGCTTCTGGCCGATGTGGTTTGACACAACGGCCCAGATTGGGACAGCGAACAAAGACACCACACCGGAGAGGGTAATTGCAGTCAACATCTCTGCTTTTCCGATAGCGCTGAACTGCTCGGCGACGACAAGCGAGAACACAGACACGAGTGGTGCAGCCATATGGATGAATGCACAGATGAAGACGGTAAAAAGAGCTCGCGGGTGTTCACGGATTACCACGGTTAGGGGCGCTTTCTCAGGGTGCTTCTCTTCACTGACTTGGCCTTCGAAGACAGGGGACTCCGCTACGCCCCGCCTCAACACCCAGACGAACGCCACGGTGATCACGCTCAACAGGAACGGGATACGCCAACCCCAGGAAAGCTGCGCTTCTTCAGGAAGTGCCGTGATCGGGATGAAGACGGCCGCCGCAAGGGCGGCACCTACGACCGATCCATTCGGCGTCCAACTTGTGTAGAGCGTTCGCTTTTTGTCCGAGGAATGCTCCATCGTGAGCAGACTCGCTCCGATTTGTTCCCCCCCGGCGGACAATCCCTGCGCGAGTCGGCACAATACCAAGAGAGCGGGCGCCGCGATCCCCACCATCTCGTAGGTGGGGAGTGCACCGATCAGCGCTGATGATCCGCCCATCAGTACGACGGTCGCCTGCAGGACCCGCTTACGGCCCACCTTGTCGCCGAAGTGTCCGAACAGGATCGCGCCTGCCGGCCGAGCGATGTAGGCGACCCCGAACGTCGCTAGTGCGGTCAAGGTCCCAACAGTCGGCGAGCTCGCCGGAAAGAACAACTCCCCGAACCAGATCGCGGCTGCGGTGCCATAGATAGTGAAGTCGTAGAACTCGATGACGCTACCGAAGAAACCGCTGAATGCAGCCCGTTTTCCCATTCGGTTTCCGGCCCGCTCCAGGCCAGAGGGATCGCTGCCGTGAGGCTGTTCAGACGTGTCCGTCTCTACTCCTTGGACAGCTGTGTCGTTAGATAGCATTCTAGAGCCTCATTGCCGATGTGTTTTGGGGGGTACCGTCTCACGACGGCATGTTCATAGAGCGGATGAAGGCGATCCTGGTGGAATCCTCGATTGTGGGTTGGACGCATTAGCGTGAGGACTGTCCGCCCCACGGCACGGGAAGGAATCATCCCCGAGTACTAGACAGAAGCACCGAGGGTCGGCGTTCCACAGCCCAGGCGAATGGGCCGAATCGACGACCGTGGCCGAGGACCCACATGCCTTGCATCAGTACGCTATCCGAATCTCGTCGGCATCGGGCCAATCCACTTCCGGATCGCGTCGACTGGCCATCCCGGACGAGTCCCCGTACCTTGCACCGCACGACGGGAGGGCGGGAAGACGACCGTCCTAGAGTCGCATCGAGCCGGACTCCAGGTACCGCTGGTGAAACGAGAACGCCTCCCCGAGCAGGTGCGGCGTCTGGCCGGCTCCCGGAGTGGCGTTAGCCCGCTCGACGTAGTCGGCGAGCAGCGGCCGGAATTCCGGATGCGCGCAGCGCTCGATGATCACCCGCGCTCGGCGGCGGGGCGACGAACCACGCAAGTCGGCAAGGCCTTGCTCGGTCACCAGCACTTGGGTGTCGTGCTCGGTGTGGTCGACGTGCGGGGTCATCGGGACGATCGACGAGATCACCCCGTTCTTCGCGGTGGACGGGCTGAGGAACATCGACAGATATCCGTTGCGCGCGAAGTCCCCGGAACCGCCGATGCCGTTCATGATCTTGGTGCCCATCACGTGCGTCGAATTGACGTTCCCGTAGACGTCGGCCTCCAGCATCCCGTTCATCGCGATGATTCCCAAGGCGGACCACCTCGGGATGGTTGCTGATTTCCTGCGGGCGGAGCCGGATGTGCTGCCGGTAGAAGTCGATGTTGGAGGTCAACTCCTCGATCCCGGCCTCCGAGAGCGCCAGCGCGGTAGCCGACGCGAACCGGACGGTGCCGCGCTTGATCAAGTGCAGCATCCCGTCCTGGATGACCTCGGAATAGCAGGTCAAACCGTGATACGGGCCACGATCCAGTCCACCGAGTACGGCATTGGCGACGTTCCCGATACCCGCCTGCAGTGGCAGCAGGGTGTTCGCCGGGAGCCTGCCGCGCCTCACCTCGTGGTCGAAGAAATCCAGCACGTGGGCCGCGATCGCATCGCTGACCGCGTCCGGAGCGGTCAGCGCGCTCGCACTGTCGGGGGCATTCGTCTCCACCACCGCAACGACCTTGGCCGGGTCCACCCGATAATGCGGTTGCCCGATCCGGTCCTCGACGTCGATGAGTTCGATCGGCCGGCGGTGCGGGGGCAGCGCTGTGCCGTAATAGATGTCGTGGATACCGTCCATCGCGTCCGGAACCCACGAGTTGACCTCGAGAATGACCTTCTCCGCGACGTCGAGCCACGTCTTGTTGTTTCCGACCGACGCGGCGGGGATCAACTCGCCGGTCTCGGTGATGCCGGAGACCTCGACAACCGCGACGTTCACCGCGCCGTAGTAGCCCTCCCACACCTGCTGCGCCACGTGCGAGAGGTGGATGTCGACGTAGTCCATCCGCCCCTGATTGATCTTCTGCCGTGCCGTCGATTCTGCCTGGTAGGGCATCCTCAGGGCGATTCCGTCGACCTCGGCGAGCATCCTCTCGGTCTCCGTCGACACGGACGCCCCGGTCAGCAAGTCGATGGTGAAATTCGCGCCGGACGCCCGGGCGGAGTGAATCCGACCAGCCAAGGCCGGGATGACCGCCTTGGGTGTCCCTGCACTGGCGAAGCCGCTGACGGCGACGGTGTCACCCGGACTGATGGCCTTCACCACTTCCTCCGCCGACATCACCTTCCGCTGAAACGCCGAGTGCCGAATCCGGCTCGACTGCAACGGGGGCGCGGGATCACTGACCTGGAGGCTCACGGCGGCCAGTGTAGGAGTGAACGACGTGACGTGAACACCCCGAAAGGTCGCGATGTTCACCGGATCACATCCGGTGTTCGCCACGGCCCGCCGTCCTCGACCGTTCGTCGCGGCGGGCCTGCCGCTCGCCGACCCCGCGAGGTCGCCCGTCGAGTCGCAGCCGAATGTGCATCGATTCGTGATCCTGGTCACTACCCGAGCACTTCTCCCCGTGAGAGCGGCGATCATGACGCCGAAACGACTCACCCGCAGCACCCTGACGCGGTGTTGGCGGGTATTGCTCGTCAGTCAGGGCCGCCGAGTTTGTCGGCGAAGAACGCCAGCACCCGCTCGACACCCGCCTGCCGCCGGTGCGCGGTCAGCGTCGAGTGCTCCGCGCCCGGAAACTCCACCGCGATGAAGTTGTCGCCGAACTCGCGGCGCAGCGTCTCGAAGCGATTGCCCACCAAACCGTCCTCCTGGAACCGCAGGCCGAGGACCTGGCAGCCGGCGTTCACCTTCGCGCGCACCACGTCCAGGTCTGCGGGGCTGAGCCCGAGGTCCCGTTTACGCGTCTCGCCGACCGGAAACGGGGCGGACGGCTGCGCCAGCACGGGCGCCACCACCGGGGCGTCGACCATCATCGCCAACGCATAGCCACCCGTGAAGCACATTCCGACCGCACCGACTCCGATGCCACCGAGTTCCTCGTGCAGATCGCGCGCCAGCGACCGCAACCACACCGCCACCGGTGCCGTCCTGCCGCGCGCCAGTTTCGTGAACTCCCGGCTCACGCAGACCTGCGCCAGCGAACTGACGGTGCTGAGCGTGCCGTACCCCCGCTCCGGCTTCCCGAACAGGGAGGGCATCACTACGGTGTGCCCTTGGGCGGCGACCTCCTCCGCGAATCCGATCACCTCCGGCGTCACCCCCGGCACTTCGTGGATCACGATGACACCCGGCCCACGCCCCCTGCGGTAGGTCGAGTGTGTGATCCCACCGGCCGTGTGACAGCCCGGTGTCCACCCGTCCAAAAGCCCCATGACACAAGAACGTACTGGACCGATCACGGGCCTCCCGCTCTGCCGGCGACACGACCGCGCGGTGTCATGCGCTTGCCCTTCCCACGCCCCCGCTACAAGTACCGTACGAATCGGCACAATCCGGACATCCGAGGAAAGGGCACATCCATGCGCAACCTTCGACGGACGGCAGTGGCGGGGGCCATGATCGCCGGGCTGATGACGGTGGGAGTCGCGACGGCGTCCGCTGCGCCGTTCGGCTCTCTCGGTGGCGGACCGGATCTCGCGATCACGCAGGCGAATGCCCAGGGTGCCAGTGCGTGCGCCGTGCGGGTCACGAACGTGGGCGACGGCACGGCCACGGGGGTGACCGTCCACACCCCGCTCATGTACGCACCCCAGGACCTCGGCACCCTCGCCCCCGGCGAATCGGCGATCGCCCAGTACTTCGATTGCGGAATCTATCCCAGCATCAATTACTTCGTCACCGCGAACGGTGAGACCAACTGGGCGAACAACTTCCTGCGCATCGACCTCTGAGGGGATCAGGGTCGCGGCACTGCGCCTTCCGTCGATTCCCGAGTGGACTGCCGGACGACGAGGCGGCCGTGCAAAGGTCCCGGCGGCACCGGCCGGCTCTCGTCGTCGAGCCGATTGGTCAGCGCCGTGACTGCCACCCGGGCGAGGAGTTCGGGTTGCAGGTCCACCGAGGTGATGGGCGGAGCCGCCGAGCGCGTGTGTTCCGAGTCCGATCCGCCGACGATCTGCACGTCGCCGGGGACGGCGAGTCCGCGCTCGCGGACCCGGGCTAGCACCCCGGCGGCGTGGCGCCCCGTCAGGCAGTACACCGCATCCGGCGGGTCCGTGAGGTCGAACAGTTCGTCCGCGGCCTCGCGCCCGCCGGCCTCCCCGTCGGTCTCCGGCCGGACCGCGACGAGGGGGACCTGATCGTGCTCCGCCGCCCACGACCGGTACGCCGCCTCGGCCCCGAGATTCCATGAGTTCGAATCGGTTCCGACGACGAGGGCGACCCTGCTGGCGCCGCACTCCTCGAGGTGCCGGAGCACGCGGCCGGTCATGACCTCGGTCTCGGTGTCGAGCCACTCCGTGTAGTCGGCGCGGGCCGGATCCCGCCCGACAGACAGGAACGGCACACCCTCGTCGAGCAGCATCTCGATCAGTGGATCGTCCACGACGGGTTCGGTGATCAGGAACCCGTCACAGGCCAGGGCAGCGGCGGGCGACTCCTCCCGCGTCGGATCGGATACCAGCATCAGCCCGTAGCCGAGTTCCATCGCGGCCAGGGCCGCCGACCCGGCGAAGCGCAGAAAGTAGTCGACGCCCTCGGGAAGAAACGAGTCGAGCGTTTCCAACGGCCGGAGGACGAGAGCGATCACGCCGAGCCGATTGCTCCGCAGACTGCGGGCCACCACGTCCGGCCGGTAGCCGAGCGACTTCGCCGCCACCCGGACCCGCTCCCGCGTCGGGGCCGCGACGACCCCCTTCCCGCTGAACGTATGCGAGACCGTCGTCGCCGACACGCCTGCCCGGCGTGCGACGTCGTGGATCGTGGGTCGCGGGCGCCTGTCCGTCACGCACCCAGGATATCAACCCGTCCACCAGCACCAAATCGATTTGAACTTCGCTCTGCGGCGCTATTGTCCAAATCGATTTGGTTCCGTACGGTGACCGGCATCACGCAGGTCCATGGCACGCACCCGTGGCCCGCTCCCCCGCCCGATCATCCGGAGGACCTCATGGCACCCACCACCGCGAACTCCCGAACGGAGTCGCCCGAGACAGGGTCACTCGAGACAGGGTCGACCGCCGACCTGGCCGGCCGTGTGGAATCGCACGGCATCGACGTCATCCCCGACAGCGAACGGCACGGTCGTGCCCGGGACCTGTTCGCGGTGTGGGCCGCGCCCAACGTCAGCTATCTGGCCCTCGTGGTCGGCGGCGCCCTGATCCTGATGGGCCTGACGTTGTGGCAGGCCCTGGCCGTGATCGTGGCCGGCAATCTGTTCTCGGTCCTCACCGGCATCGTCGCCGCGAGCGGCCCGGCGTCGGGAACTCCCAGCGAGGTGATCACGCGGGCGATATTCGGCATCCGGGGCAACCGGGTGAACATCCTCGTGACCAGTTGGTTCATCAGCGTCTGCTATCTGGCGCTGAACTGGGCAGCCGCGTCGTACACCGCCTTCAGCCTCGTCGCGAGGATGGGCATCGACGTCACCACCCCGGTCCAGATCGGGGTGATCCTGGCGGTCGCCGCGCTCACCCTGGTCATCAGCGTGTACGGGCACGCCACGATCGTGCGGCTCTACCAGCCGCTGGCAGTCACCCTGACCCTGGTGTTCGTGGTGATGGCCGGATTCGTGCTGGCCGAGGCGAACTGGAGTTACCGGCCCGAATCGGCGCTGCACGGCATCGATCTGTGGGCGACGGCGCTCGCGGGTCTGACGATCGTGGCCTCCGCCCCGCTGTCCTACACCAACAGCGCGGACTTCTCCCGCTACCTGCCGCGCACCACGTCCCCCGTCGCGGTCGCGGCGTGGACGGCGCTCGGCGCCTTCGTCCCCAGCGTGCTGTTCACCGGACTCGGCGCGCTGGCCGGAACCGCGCTCGACATGACCGATCCCCAGGCCGCCCTCGAAACGATCGTGCCGCCGTGGTTCACGCCGATCTTCCTGATCGCCGTCATCTTCGGCACCATCGCGAACAATGCCATGACCGCCTACAGTTCCGGCCTGGCTCTGCAGTCGGTCGGGCTTCGCCTGCGGCGGTCTCGCAGCGTCCTCCTCGACGGCTCGATCGGTGTGGCCCTCACGCTGTACGCGCTTCTCGTCTCCAACTTCCTCGACACCGTCAACAACATGATGCAACTCGTCGTCACCGTGATGGGGCCCGTGATGGCCGTCTACGTCGCCGACGTGCTGCGGCGGCGCAACCGCTACGACGGTCCCGGTCTCAGCGACGAATCCCGCACCAGCCCGTACTGGTTCACCGGCGGAATCAACTGGGCAGGAACGATCGCCGTGTTCGCAGGCATCGCGGCGGCCGGGCTGTGCGTCGACGCCGAGATCTACACCGGTGTGATCGCCCGCGCCGTCGGTGTGGACCTGTCCCTGCCGGTCGGCCTCCTCGTCAGCGTCGGCCTCTACATCGCCCTGATGCGGATGTACCGCACCAGCACTCCGCTCGTAACCCGCTGAATTGCAACCCTGCTCGCTCCACCATGTGAGGACACCATGACCGACACCCACCCCACCCGCACGCTCGTCCGGGTCGACGACACCCGCCCCCGCGAACGCGGTCTCGCCCGCGGCGAGCAACTGCGCGACACCCTGTCCGAGTCCCTCGCGCTCTACCTCCGGCTGTTCGACACGGTCGGGGTGAGTGAGGACCGGGTCCGGGACGGTGCGCGCCGCCTCACGGATATCGTGGCGGCATGGGATTCCCGGTACGCCGAAGAGATCGGGGGCGTCGCGGCAGGCGCTGGGCTCGAGGCCTGGCAGGTGATGGCGTTGAACGGCAGAACCGAGATCCTGGCCCAGGCGACCGGGACCCGCCCCGGCGAGTGCTCCACCCTCGCCTACACCGGCACCGGACCCCTGCACGCACCGTTCGGTGTCCAGACCTGGGACTGGCACCAGGAATTGGACCCGTACTGGCACACCCATGAGGTGTCCGGAACACGGCATTCGTTCGTCGGCCTGACCGAGCACGGCATCCTCGGCAAGATCGGGATGAACAGCGCAGGCCTCGGGGTCTTCTTCAACATCCTCAGCCACCGCGACGACGCACCGGCCGGCGTGCCCGTCCACCTCCTGTCGGCAGCGGTGCTCGGCGAGGCGGGCAGCGTCGAGGAGGCGCTCGACCTGTTGCGCTCGGCGCCCATCGCGACGTCGGGTGCGCTGACCCTGCTCGACGCACACTCCGTCGTGTGCGCCGAGGTGAGCCCGGCCGGGGTCGCGACGTTACGCCCGACCGAGCGATTCCTGGCGCACACCAACCACTTTCTCGATCCGGCGAATGCCGAACGCGAGAAGCGTGGCCTGTACGAACCGGACTCGCAGGATCGCTACGGTCTCATCGCCTCCCGGGTGCGCCGCTACGCCGAGCCGACCGAGGCCGATCACCTCGTCGAGTATCTGTACTCCGATCCGGGTCAGCCGCAGCTGTGCTGCGTCCCCGCTCCGGACGCGGTCTTCGGGCAGCGCTGGGCCACCCTGGCGACCGTTCTGCTCGAGCCGGGACGCCGACGCGTCCGTGTTCTCGCCGGCACCCCGATCGATGCACGCCGACGACCGTGGATCACTCTCGACGCCACGGAATCCGCGGACGTCACTGGAAGGTAGCCGAATTCGGCGAGAGTCACCCGGCCAGCGGGGAACCCACCGTGAATTTCGCGCCGAACGGATCGGTGATCTCCGCGGTCCGCCCGTACGGCATGTCCGCGGGGTCGTCCGCGGTTCCCCCGCCGGCGCGGGCGGCGGCGACGGCCGCGTCGGCGTCGGCGACCTGGAACAGCGTCCCCCAGGACGACGACGGCGCGTCCGGTGCGCCGATGATGCCACCGATTTCGTGCCCGTCCGGTCGACGGAGGAACGTGAAGTCCATGCCGGGGAGGTCGTCGTTCCCGTCCAGCGTGAAGTCGAACACCGCGGTGTAGTAATCGCGCGCCGGTCCGGGTTTCGCGGTCACCAAGTCGTTGCGCAGCAGCGCGTTCGGCTCGTTCACGAGCTCGCACCCGACGTGCGCCCGGCCCTGCCACAGGCCGAACTGGGCACCGGCGGGATCACGGACCATCGCCATCCGGCCCTGATCGGCGATGTCCATGGGCTCCATCAACAGCGTGCCGCCGGCGTCGGCGGAACGGGCGAGAGTGGCGTCGACGTCATCCGTGGCCAGGTAGACGTTCCACCAGAAGTCGGTGGCGTTCTCGTCGGCATTCGGCATCAGCGCGGCGACCTTCTTGCCGCCGAGCAGACACATCGTGTATCGCCCGAATTCTTCGGGGCCCACATCGAACTCCCACCCGAAGACCCCACCGTAGAAGCTCATCGCGCGGTCGAGGTCGGGGATACCCAAGTCGATCCAGGTGGGCGTTCCGAGAGGTTGGTTCGTGGTGACGGCACTCATCGCTACTCCTCAGCTGTCGGGTACGGACTGACGCTAGACCCTGACACCGACACCCGGGTTAACGAATCGAAAAGCCGTGCCGATAGCGCTCCCGACACCAGGCGCACAGGCCGAACACTCGGCCGACACTTCCCGTCGCCCGCGACTACCCCGCGACGGGAACCCGAGTTCCCAGACTGGTTGCGGCGCGACGCACTTCGGGGATCAAGTGCTCGATCTGCGCGTCGGTGAGGGCGTCGACTGGCCCGGTCACGCCGATGACCGCGACGAGGGTGCCGTCGACGGCCCGGACGGGGGCGGTGACGGAGGCGATGCCGAAGAGGCGTTCGCTGACGGAGACCGCGAACCCGTCGCTGCGGATCTTGTCGAGTTGGGCGAGCAGGTCGGCTTTGGAGATCGATGCCCCACCGGCGAGGGTGATGTCGCCGGCGGGGGCGAGGATTGCGTCGATCTCACCGGCATCCATTTCGGCGAGAATCGTCTTGCCGGCACCGCCGAGGTAGAGGGGCAGCCGTTCGCCGATCGGAAGGATGTAGTTGAGGGGGTTGTCGCTTTCCACCCGGCCGATCAGGACTCGTGACGTTTCAACCCGCACGTACATCGACGCGGTGAATCCGGTGCTCGCGGCGAGTTGCTGCAGCGTGGGCTGGGCGAGGACGCTGAGCGGGTTGGTCACCATGAATGCATGCGCGACCGCGAGGGCGGCCGGACCTGCGGTGTAGGTGTCGCCGATCCGGGCGGCGTATCCGCGTTCGAGAAGGACACCGAGGATCCGTTGCACCGTCGCGACATGGAGGCCGGAGTGCCGGGCCACCTCACTGAGCCGCAGCGGTTGCTTGGCTTCCTGGAGGACGCCGAGCACGTCGAACGCGCGGTCCAGGGATCGCATGTTGCTGGTCGGCGTCGTCATCCGTCCTCCTCGATTCGCCCTACTTTCGATCGAACTTATCATCCTGCGATAAGGGATCAGCGGACGGCGGTGGCGTTACACGGCGAACCGACCCCCCCGACGAAGTTCAGGGGTTTGACGGTGACCAGGGCGTCCCAGCTGTGGGTGCGGCGGCTGTCCTCGGCGAGGGCGGTGAGGTTCCAGAGCTCGCCGAGGGGGACGCCGAGTTTGCCGATCAGCTCCTGGTGCATCATGCCCGCATCCTCCGGTGCGGACTCCGCGAACGGGCTGCCGGGGAGGACGGGGAGCACTTCGACGGCGAAGGTGTCGGTGGCGAAGAGCGCGATCTTGTTGTCCCACAGCCACTGCGGAAGCTCACGACTCTGCGCGAACCCGGTGGACCGCCGGCCCGTGCGCACCTCGTCGCGTTCCTCGTCGGAGGCGCCGAGGTACCAGTTCGCCCACCCCGTGTGGACGAGGACGAGGTCGCCCTCGCGAATCTCGCAGCCCTGCCGGATCAGCGCGGCGTCGAGGTCCGCGGCGTCGATCGCCGGACCCCGGGGGTGATCGAGTGGTCGGCCACGCTCCGCGAACAGGCCGTCGAGGTCGATCAGCACTCCGCGACCGACGATCGGGTCCTGCGACCAGGCCTGAATCCCGAGCGGTGGGGTGGCCGCGACGATCTCGCCGTCGGGTACACCGTCGTAGAAACCGTGCCCGGACACCCGTCGGTGGCGAAGGCCGTCGAGATGGCTGCTGGCCTGTAGATAGAAGCCGTCCAGCAGGTCGTCGCGGGATTCGGCGTGCGCGGAGACGATGGTGTGTTTCGGCGCCGTGCGCGACCGTGCCATCGGTGGGTCGAATGCGCCGAGCGGGTAGTCGAGGGCGAACACCGCACCGCGATCGACCAGCGCTGCGGCTTCGCGCACCTGCCGGGGGCCGGCGAAGTTCGCCGTCCCCCGGTCGGGGTTCTCGAACACTCCCCAACTCGATCCGGCGGGGGCGCCGTCGGTGCGGGCGCACAGATCGGCGTAGGTGGCGTCGGCGTCGATCTCCCTCACCGACGTGGTCATCCGACGTGCTCGGCGGTGCGGGCGGGAGAGTCCTCGTTTCCGAGGGCGTCCTCCTCTCCGCCGTGGTGGAAATACGACAGGACGAACGCCAGCAGTCCCGCGACACCGGCGGCGCCGTAGGCGTAGGGGGCGAGCAGTTCCTCGACGTGGGTGACGACGTGGCCGTCGCCGAGGATCAGACCGGCACTCTGCCCGAGCACGATCGCCAGCCCACCTAGCAGGAACGCGACGACGCTGATACGGAAGAGGGTGGAGAAGCTTTTCTGGAACATGACGTGTCCTGTCGGGGGTTGTCAGACGGGAAGGAGACCGAGGGCGATGAGCACTCCGATGCCGAGGATGGGGATGCAGTAGTACTTGAGCAGGGGCATGAAGATCTTCGACGGGTCGATCCGGGCGATGCCGGAGGCAACGTAGATCGGCGCGCCGGAAGGCGGAGAGGCTCCTTCGGTGGACGCGAACACCAGGACCGCGGCGGCCGCGATCGGTGCGGCGATGCCGGTGCCGACCAGCGCGGCGACGGCGACGGGGCCGACCGAGGCCATGGTGGCCGACGCCGTCAGCGGGATCGCGATGATGACGATGATGAGACCGACGAGGATCGCCATCAGCCAGGACGGAGCGCTCAGGCTCTCCAGCATGGCGGTCAGCTGCTGCGGCAATTTCAGCTTGGCCAGCACCGCCGAGGCGGAGAACGCCGCGACGATGGTGATGCCGATGACGCCGAACTGCGGTGCGGCGTCGCCGAGGACCTTCCACCAGCCGGTGGTGGTCTTGGGCAGGTGCCGGCGGCCGAGGAAGAGCACCAGCAGGATCATCAGAACCGGGATCCAGGTGATCAGGCTCAGGGCACTCGACATCACCAGGTCGGTGTAGTGCGCGAGGGGCGCCGCGATCGGACCGCGGGTGAGCAGCAGCGGGACCAGGATCGGGACGAACAGCAACAGCGACGTCCATCCGACGCGCAGACTCCGCTTGACCGGGATGCGATCCTCGGGCGCGATCGGCTGCAGGCCGTTCTTGCGGACCAGGTAGTAGCTCAGCACCAGCCGGTATCCGAGGCACCAGAGGCCGGCGAGCGCCAGCGGGACGATGATGTCGTCGGCGGCCATCATGCCGGTGACGGTGCTGGATCCGACCAGGATGAACATGGTGGCGCTGAACGGGAAGGTCACGCCCATGCCCGCACAGCCTGCGACGACCGTGGCGGATAGTTCGCCACTGACTCCGGAACGTTTCATCCACGGCACGGTCACCGAGCCGACCGCGGCGGTGACCGACGCGCCGACGTGGGCGATCGCACCGAACATGCCGCCCGCGACGGTCGAGGTGTAGATCGGTCCGCCGCGCAGTCGTCCGAGGAACGAGTTGAGGATGTCGATGAGCCGGTCCAGCACAGGAGTTTTCGCGAGGATGAAACTCATGAAGATGAACGCCAGCCCGGCGAACGTCACCTCCTCCTGCATCGAGTCGACGAAGCCCTCCCACATGTACTTCGGGGCGTCGCGACCGGCGAATGCACCGACGACGACGAACCCGACGATCATCGCCTCACCGATGTTGCGTTTGAGGACCGCGTTCCAGAAGACGATGGAAGTGATGAACGCGAGGAGCGCCCAGATGGCGATCATGACGCGACCTTGCGTGCGGCGATGATGGCAGCGCGGCGCTGCGCCTCGTCGGCCTCGACGGCCCGGCCACCGGCGAGGCTCGCGAACGCTTCGGCGGCCGGGACGATGATGACACCGTCGTCGTCGGCGACAACGAGGTCGCCGGGGGCGCAGACCACACCACCGACTGCGACCGGGACGTCGATCTTGCCGGGGCCGTCCTTGTAGGGACCAGCGGGATTGACGGCGCGGGCCCACACTCCGAAGCCGATTTCCTGCAGGACGTCGATGTCGCGGGCGGCGCCGTCGATCACCATGCCCACGCAACCTCGGGAACGGGCACGCTCGGCGATCAGCTCGCCCATCAGCGCGCGGTTCTGGTCGCCCTGTCCGTTGATGACGATCACCTCACCCGGCTGCACCTTCGCCAGCGCCTCGTGCAGCGCCTTGTTGTCGCCGGCGCGTGTCCACACCGTACGGGCACGGCCGACGATCCGTGCGCCCTTCCACATCGCATGAATACCCGAATCGACCATGCCCATGCGCTGGCGTGCGTCCCCGATGTTCGCCACCGGAAGACCGGCGTAGGCCTCGAACAACTCCACGACGTCCCGGCCGTTCGCATCGGCCAGGGCGGCGTGCACCCTTGCAGTCGCGGACGCAAGGACGGGGCGAACACCCAAGTTGTCGAGAAGCTCCACCGAGGCGGCCGCCTCCACCGAACGGCGTCCGGCGTGCTTACGGGTGCCGTCACGCAGTCGGTCGAGGGAGGAAAAACTACCGGCGAGCTCGTTCGCGATCTGTTGACGCACCCACTGCTCGGCATCCGCGGCCTTGCCGGCATCCACCGATTCGACGATCAGGGCACCGAGACCCTTCATGAACGTGCTGCGCAACAGCTTCCGGTTCGACGCATCTCCCGGTGCACCGCCGATGTCCTCGACCGAAGCACCCAGGCTTTCGAAGAAACCGGTGGCGGCCGCAGATCCGCTCCCACTGATCACCAGATTGGTGCGGACCCCGTGCGCGGGCACCGACCCGACCACCGCGACGTCGCCGAATGCCGCACCGGCCCTCTCGACGACGGCGGCGACCTCATTCTTGACCTCGGCCGATGCGGCGTTCATGTCCGCGTAGCAGGCGCCGTCCGCCAGATGCGGGGCGGCGTCGGTCGCCGCGCGGACCGCGACCTTCGCGCTGGTCAGACTCAGCACCAGATCCGCGCCACGGACAGCGTCGGCGACGTCGTCGAAGCGGAGGACTCCCGCCGGGGTGGCGGTGTCGGCCGGGTCGAACCCGGTCACGTCCCAGCCCTTCGCAAGGAATCCCGACGAATACAGACTTCCGGCTTCACCCAGACCGAGAACGGCAACCTTCATGATTTCCTCTCATACTGTGATAAGGTCTATCACATGATGTTGTAATGGTGGTCACAGGAAGGAGGAGAAGTCAAGCGCGATTTCAGCGACGGCCGATCGAATGGCGACTCATCGCCGATGAGGAGGGAGCGGCCGGGGGTACCGACGATGAGCGTTCATTACGTGCAGGGCAACAGGATTCAGCCTGCGCGGGCGCCGTGGTCGATACCGGTCACCACAGCATGACCTGACCCCGCGAAATTCCGTTGCTGCCGGTGTCGAGGATGCGTAGCGTGCCCGGTCGTGAGCGAGCGAGCGTTGGTTCTCGGTGGTGGCGGATCGACCGGCAATGCGTGGGAGATCGGCGTCGTCGCAGGCCTGTGTGATGCCGGGCTGGATGTGACCGAGGCCGATCTGATCATCGGCACGTCGGCCGGATCGACGGCCGCGGCCCAGCTGAGTGTCGCGACCACAGCGGCCGAACTACTGGCCGCCATCCTCGCCGCCGCGCCCCCGCCACGGAACGGTCCCGTCGGATCCGATCGTGGAGGCGTTCCGAGCAGGCCGGTGGCGGCGCTCGAAATGGATGCGGCTCCCCAGTCAGCGTTGGCCGCAGCGGCCGGTGCTCATCGTGGCTGTCGATGCCCGTACCGGTGAGCCGGTCGTGTTCGATCGCCACAGCGGCGTCGACCTGGTGGACGCCGTCACCGCCAGCTGCGCCGGACCCGGGGGACCTCCCCACGGCATCGGCGACAACCGATACATCGACGGCGGCTACCGATCCGACGAAAATGCCGATCTGGCAGCCGGATACGGACGGGTGCTGGTGCTGTCACCGTTCGGCGGCAGATCACGGCAACCGGTCGAGTGGGGCAACCATCTCGCGACCCAGGGCGAGGCACTACGCGCGCGGCAGCAGAGTCGAAACGATCTTCCCGGACAGCAACTCCGAGCACATGTTCGGCGCCGATGCGATGAATCCGTCGCTGCGTCCGCCGGCCGTACGAGCCGGTTACGACCAGGGCAGGGCCCTCGCTGAACCGCTCACCGAATTCTGGCGCTGACACACCGCCGGCCCGGACGATGGTGCACCCGGCGGTGCGGACGCGTCAGGCGCGCTTCGCGGCGCGCCGGCTGTCGGCGCGGGCCTGCATTTCGGCGAGGTCGAGGCGCTTGATCGGTCCGACGACGAAGACGTAGACGACGACCGTCAGCAGGGCGCACGCGCCGACGTAGACGAGGGCGAGTTCGAACGAGCCGTAACTGTCGACGATGTAGCCGATGACGATCGGGGTGGTGATGCTGGCCACCGATCCGAAGGTGTTGAAGACACCGCCGCCGAGGCCGGAGATCTCCTTCGGGGAGATGTCGGCCATGACGGCCCAGCCCAGCGCGCCGAGGCCCTTGCCGAAGAAGGACACGCACATCAGGGCGACGACGACCCAGGAGGCTTCGACGAAATTGCAGCCGATGATCGCGGTGGCGAGCAGCAGACCGACGATGATCGGGGTCTTGCGGGCCCGGGTCAGGGACCAGCCGAGGCGCAGCAGCGCATCCGAGATCAGGCCGCCGCTGATGCCGCCGACGAATCCGCAGATCGCGGGCAGGACGGCGATGAAACCCGCCTCGAGGATGCTCATGCCGCGTTCCTGGACGAGATAGACCGGGAACCAGGTCAGGAAGAACCAGGTGATGGTGGTGATGAAGAATTGGCCGACGAATACCCCGAGCGACATCCGGTTGGTGAGCAGCAACTTCATGTAGCGGAGTTGATCCGACCCGGCCTGCTTCTTCTGGCCGGGCTCGTCCATGTCGACGAGTGCGCCGCCGGCCTCGAGGTAGTCGAATTCGGGCTGCTTCAGACGGGGATGCCTGCGGGGGCTGTAGATGACCTTCATCCAGACCAGGCCGAGCACGATGCCGACGCCGCCGATGACGGTGAACACGTGCTCCCACCCGAGGGCGGTGACGAGCCAGCCCATGATCGGTGCGAAGACGACGGTCGAGAAGTACTGAGCCGAGTTGAAGATCGCGGCCGCGGTTCCGCGCTCCTTCGTCGGGAACCAGGCGGACACGATCCGCGAGTTGCCGGGGAACGCCGGGGCCTCCGACAACCCGACCAGGAAACGGAGGAGGAAGAGGAGTCCGACCGCGGTTCCCATGCTGAAGCTACCGAGGAAACCCTGCAGAACGGTGAATGTCGACCAGAGCAGGATCGCGCCACCGTAGACCCGCTTCGATCCGTAGCGGTCGAGGAGCCAGCCGCCGGGGATCTGCCCGATCAGATACGACCAGCCGAACGCGGAGAAGATGTATCCGAGGGCGATCGAGCTGATGCCGAACTCGTCCTGAATCGCGTCACCGGCGATCGAGATCGTCGCGCGGTCGGCGTAGTTGATCACCGTGACCGCGAAGATCATCGCCAGAATCGTGTACCGGACCTTCCCGGTCTTCAACGTCGAGGCGAGGTTCGATTCCTCGACCGACCGGCTGGTGGTCATCACGGAGGCTCCTTCGAAGAACTGAGATTTTACGCCGGCGAACGGACGGTGTCGTGAGTCACATTCGCGGGCTCAGCCGAATCTACACACGCCCACGAATGCACGTCCAAGCCGACTTTTGCATCCTGCGATACCGAACAGGTATCGGACCGACAGGCGCTCAGCCCGGCCCCAGCTCGGACAGCAGCCGGTGGAGCGCCGGATTCTCGTTGTGGATGCGCCAGACGAGATCGAGTTCGACCTGCGCGGGGCGGACGAAGGTGATCGGACGGTAGGCGACACCGTCAAAATGCATCTTGCTCGCCGATTCGGGTACCAGGGCGACGCCCCTGCCGAGGTTCACCAGCGCCAGCATGGTGTGGAATTGATGCACGTACTGCACGACCACCGGCGCGACCGACGCCTCGTGGAACACCGACGACAGCAGCTCGAAGAAGTACCGCGATTCGATCGGGGTGTACATGACGAGATCGATGCCGTGCAGGTCGGTGACGTCGATCGGCCGGTCGACGTGTGCCAGGTCGTGGGTGGGCGGTATCGCGGCGACCAGCGATTCGCGGATCAGGGTTCGTGACGACAGGTGCGGCCGGGTGACCGGGGGCCGCACCAGACCGAGGTCGAGGGAGCCCTCCGACAACGCTTCGAGCTGGTCTTTGGTCACGAGCTCGCGGAGTTCCACCTCGACGTCCTCGATGACGGTCTGCGCCGAGGTCAGGACCGTTTCCAGTCCCGAGTAGACGCTCCCGCCGGTGAAGCCGACGCGGAGGATGCCCGAGCGGCCCTGCGACGTCTTGCGCACCGACAGCGCGGCGCGCTCGGACTGCTGGAGGAGCCGTCGCGCATCCTCCATGAACGCTTTTCCGGCGGGTGTCAGTTTGACCGCACGGCTGGACCGGTCGAACAGTTGCACCTCGAGGTCTTTCTCCAGCAATTGGATCTGCCGGCTCAGGGGCGGCTGCGTCATGTGAAGGCGCTCGGCAGCCCGGCCGAAGTGGAGTTCTTCGGCGACGGCCACGAACTGAGTGAGTTGATTGAGGGAGAACATCGATACCTTCCTTGTATCAGATGATCCATAAGAAGTGTTGGACCTGAATGGTACCGAGTTCGTAGCGTTGTGAATCAGTGCACACCACGGGCACGATTGTCGACAGGAGACCGCAACATCATGACCACCGCCTCGCCTCAGGAGATCGCCCACAAGCTCGGTTCCGGTCTGCTGTCGTTCCCGGTGACGCATCTGCGCGCGGACGGCTCGTTCGACGAGGCCGCCTACCGCGAGAACATCGCCTGGCTCGGACAGTTCGACGCATCCGGGTTGTTCGCCGCCGGCGGCACCGGGGAATTCTTCTCGCTCACCCCGCCCGAGGTCGAGCAGGTCGTCACCGCGGCGGTGCAGGAAGCACCCGACGGTCTGCCGGTGATCGCTCCCGCCGGGTACGGCACCGCGACCGCCGTCGAGATGGCCAGGTCCGCGGAACGCGTAGGCGCGCACGGCATCCTGCTGCTCCCGCCGTACCTGACCGAGGCCAGCCAGGACGGGTTGGTCGCGCACGTCAAGCAGGTCTGCGCCGCCACCGATCTCGGGGTCACCATCTACTCCCGTGCCAACGCCGTCTACACCGAGTCGGCCGTCGCCGAACTCGTCGAGAGCTGCCCGAATCTCGTCGGATTCAAGGACGGCGTCGGAAACATCGAGCAGATGACGCGCATCTACGCGGGCATCGGCGACCGCCTCACCTATATCGGCGGGCTCCCGACCGCGGAGATGTTCGCGCTGCCGTACCTGGCGTTGGGTGTCACCACCTACTCGTCGGCGATCTACAACTTCGTCCCCCAGTTCGCCCTCGACTTCTACAACGCCCTGCGACGCGGCGACACGGCATTCGTCATCTCGGCGCTGAACGACTTCGTGATCCCGTACTGCAATTTGCGCAACCGCAAGTCCGGGTACGCGGTGAGCATCATCAAGGCCGGAATGAAGGTCGTCGGCCGCCCCGCCGGGCCCGTCCGCAGCCCGCTCACCGACCTCGACGACGTCGAACTCGCGGAACTGGCCGACCTGATCAAGAAGGTGAACTGATCGTGACCGCCGCACACACCGTCGAGCTCACCGGAGCCAACCTGATCGGCTTCGACGACGTCTCCGACGCGGGAGCCCCGTTCCAGGCGACGAACCCGGCCACGGGCGAGGCGCTCGCGCCCGTCTACCACGAGGCCGACGGCGCCACCGTGGACCGCGCGGCCTCGCTCGCCTGGGAGGCGTTTGGAACCTACCGTCACACGAGCCCCACGCAACGGGCCGCGTTCCTCGACACCATCGCGGCCGAGATCGAAGGCCTCGGCCCGGTGTTGACCGAGCGCGTCACCGCCGAAACGGGCATCCCCGCCGCACGTGTGCAGGGCGAGCTGGCCCGCACCACCGGTCAGCTGCGGATGTTCGCCGCCGTGGTCCGCGAAGGCAGCTGGACGCAGGCGCGCCTGGACACCCCCGATCCGGACCGGGCGCCGATCCCCAAGCCGGACCTGCGTCAGCGTGCGGTGCCGCTCGGCCCGGTGGCCGTGTTCTCCGCCAGCAACTTCCCGCTCGCGTTCTCGGTCGCCGGCGGCGATACTGTGTCGGCGCTGGCTGCCGGCGCGCCCGTGATCGTCAAGGCGCACTCCGCTCACCCGGGCACCTCGGAGTTGGTCGGCCGCGCCATCCGGGCCGCGGTGCGCGCACACGACCTCCCGGAAGGGACCTTCTCCCTGATCTTCGGCGCCGGGCAGACCGTCGGCATCGCCCTGGTCACGGACCCGCGGATCCGCGCGGTCGGATTCACCGGTTCCCAGCAGGGCGGGGTCGCGTTGACCGCGGCCGCGGCGGCCCGTCCCGTGCCGATCCCCGTCTACGCGGAGATGTCGAGCATCAACCCGGTCTTCGTACTCCCCGGCGCGCTCGACGACCGCGCCGACGCGCTCGGCTCCGAGTTCATCGCCTCGATGACCATCGGTGTCGGGCAGCTGTGCACGAGCCCGGGTGTCGTCTTCCTCGTGGACGCCCCGGGAGCGGACGACTTCGTCCGGTCCGCGGCCGACGCCGTCACGGCCGCGGCGCCCGCCCCGATGCTCTACTCCGGTATCGCGTCGTCGTTCGCCGACGGTGTCTCGCGGCTGGAGGCGAACGAGAACATCACGACGGCGGCCCGCGCCGACGCCGACGCGTCGATCGCCTGCGGCGCGGTGCCGCAGCTGTTCGTCACCACCGCCGATCAGTTCCTCGACGATCAGCACCTGCAGGAGGAGGTCTTCGGACCGGCCTCGGTGATCGTGCGCGTCGAGGACGCCGGTCAACTGCCGGAACTCATCGACCGACTCGAAGGCCAGCTCACCGCGACCGTGCACGCGGCGGAGTCCGACTATCAGACCGCCGGCGCCCTGGTCGACCGGCTCGAACTGATCGCGGGCCGGGTTCTGTTCAACGGCTGGCCGACCGGCGTCGAGGTCGGGCACGCCATCGTGCACGGCGGGCCGTTCCCCGCCACCTCGGCACCGTCGACCACCTCGGTCGGCAGCCGTGCGATCGAACGCTTCCTGCGTCCGGTCGCGTATCAGAACGCGCCCGAGGAACTGCTCGCCCCGGAACTGCGGACCCACAATCCCCTCGGAATCTGGCGGCGCGTCGACGGCGCCCTGCAACAGAGCTGACCGGACAACCCGCCCATCTCACCCGGCAACGACGCCACCCCCGAAGGAGTACCGATGTCCACCAATACCTTTGCCGCGCGGCCGACCAGCGCACTGGCCGCCCCCGACGCCGCGATCAAGGCCCTCGCGGCCGGTGCGGCCACCCTCGACCGCATCGAGTCGATCACCCTGTCGTCGATCACCCTTCCGCTGAAGACCCCGATCAGCGACGCGAAGGTGCTCACCGGCCGCCAGAAGCCGATGACCGAGGTCGCGTTCCTGTTCGCCGAGATCCGCACCGAGCAGGGTCACGAGGGCATCGGGTTCAGCTACTCGAAGCGCGCGGGCGGTCCCGCCCAGTACGCCCACGCCCAGGAAATCGCCCCGGTCCTGATCGGTGAGGACCCTAACGACATCGGCAAGATCTGGACCAAGCTCGTGTGGGCCGGCGCGTCCGTCGGTCGCAGCGGTGTCGCCACCCAGGCCATCGCGGCGATCGACATCGCACTGTGGGACCTCAAGGCGAAGCGCGCCGGTCTGCCGATCGCCAAGCTCCTCGGTTCGCACCGCGATTCGGTGCAGACCTACAACACGTCCGGCGGCTTCCTGCACACCCCTATCGAGCAGGTCCTCGAGAACGCGTCGAAGTCGCTGGCCGACGGCATCGGCGGCATCAAGATCAAGGTCGGGCAGCCGGACTGGAAGCAGGACGTCGCCCGCCTGGAGAAGGTGCGCGAGCACCTCGGCGACGACGTGCCGCTGATGGTCGACGCGAACCAGCAGTGGGACCGTCCGACCGCCATGCGGATGGGCCGGATCTTCGACAAGTTCAACCTCGTCTGGATCGAGGAACCGCTCGACGCCTACGACGCCGAAGGGCACGCGCACCTCGCCCGCAGCCTCGACACCTCGATCGCGACCGGTGAGATGCTGGCCAGCGTCGGTGAGCACGTCCGGTTGATCGAAGCCGGCGCCGTCGACATCATCCAGCCCGACGCCCCCCGGATCGGTGGCATCACCCAGTTCCTGAAGCTGGCCACGCTGGCCGAGCAGAAGCATCTGCAACTCGCACCGCACTTCGCGATGGAGATCCACCTGCATCTCGCGGCCGTCTACCCCACCGAGCCCTGGGTCGAGCACTTCGACTGGCTGGACCCGTTGTTCAACGAGCACCTCGAGATCCGGGACGGCCGGATGCATCTGTCCAGCCGGCCGGGGCTGGGTTTCACACTCAGCGACCAGGCCCGTGCCTGGACGATCGGGACCGCCTCCTTCGGGAAATAGGGCGCTCGATTTCGGGTTTGCGGCCGCTCGTTCCGTCCGCGAGCGCAGCGCGCGCGTGAGACGATAGGAGTTCGACACCCCTACGCCCGAAGACGCTGACGGAGGCCGAGGCGATGGACGATCGGGCCGGCAACGGGCACCCACGGGTGATGATCGAGACCGACCACGGCCACGGGAGCTACGACGCGGGCGAGGTCGTTCGCATCGGCCGCGATCCGGACAGTGAGATCACGATCGACGATCCCGTGGTGTCACGCGAGCACGCACGCCTGAATTGGGACGACGGATGGCAGCTCGTCGATTCGGACAGCAAGAATGGAATCTTCGTCGGAGGTGAGCGGCGGGAGCGGGTCCGCGTCGACAACCCCGTCGTCGTCCGTCTCGGGGACCGCGCCGACGGGCCCGTCGTGCGGATCTCCGTCGAGGATCCCGAGGCCACGCGGCAGGCCGGGCAGGGCTGGGATCAGCTGACGATCAGTGTGGGCGCCGACCGGGTCACGGCCCGGCCCCCCACCCCCGACCGTCCGCTGCCCGCCGGGTCCGTGACGATAGGGCGCGCCCCGGACAGCGACATCGTCGTCCGGGACGTGCTCGCCTCACGGCGGCACGCCACCCTCCACACCGGGGCGTCCGGCCTCGAGATCGAGGACCTCGGCAGCGTCAACGGCACGTTCGTCGGCGGGGCCCGGGTGTCCCGCGCGCCGCTGAGCGAGGGCGACGTCGTCACCATCGGCAACACCGACCTCACCGTTCAGGACGGACGGCTCGCCCCGCGGCAAGCGGTAGCGGAGACCGTCGGCGGTCTGCGCGTGGACGGCGTCGGACTCACCATCGACAGCGGGCGGCGACTGCTCGAGGACGTCACCTTCACCGTCCCGCTGGGGAGCATGACCGCGGTGATCGGCCCCTCGGGCGCCGGGAAGACCACCCTCGCGACCATCATCTCCGGCTCGGAAAGTCCGACGGACGGCGTCGTCGAGTTCGAGGGTCGCAGCGTCCACGCCGAGTACCAGGTGCTGCGCTCCCGGATCGGGATGGTACCCCAGGACGACCTGGTGCACCGGCAGCTGACCATCCGGCAGGCGCTCGGCTACGCCGCCGAACTGAGGTTGCCGCCCGACAGCAGCCGGGAGGACCGCGACGAAGTGATCGCGTCGGTGCTCGACGAACTCCAACTCACCGAACACGCGGACACACGCGTCGATCGGCTGTCCGGCGGACAGCGCAAACGCGCGTCGGTGGCATTGGAATTGCTCACCGGCCCTTCCCTTCTGATCCTCGACGAACCCACCTCGGGTCTCGACCCGGCGCTCGACCGGCAGATCATGGCGACGCTGCGTCGGCTCGCGGACTCCGGCCGCGTCATCCTCATCGTCACGCATTCGCTGTCGTATGTGGAGATGTGCGATCAGATCCTGCTCCTCGCCCCGGGCGGAAAGACCGCCTACGTGGGTCCGCCGGACCAGATCGGGGCCGTGCTCGGAAGCTCCGACTGGGCAGACATCTTCGCCCGCGTCGCATCCGAACCGGACGAGGTGTTCGCCGAATACCGCGCGCGCCGTCCCGCGGGCGGGCCGCCGCCGCCGAGCACACCGGGGCCGTTGGGGCGTCCCGCGCACACCTCGCGGTCGAAGCAACTCAGTACCGTCGCCCGGCGCCAACTCCGGCTGATCCGCGCGGACCGGGGCTATCTGATCTTCCTGTCGCTTCTGCCCTTCGTGCTCGGCGGACTGTCCGTGCTGGTGCCCGGCGACTCCGGTTTCGGGCCGGCGGACGACGAATCCGGCGAACTCACCCAGATCCTCGTCGTGCTGATTCTCGGCGCCGCATTCATGGGTTGCTCGCTGACCATCCGCGACCTCGTCGGTGAGCGCATGATCTACCACCGCGAACGCGCCGCCGGGCTGCTGCCGTCCGCGTACCTGACGGCGAAGATCGTGGTGTTCTGCGCCGCCGCGATCGTGCAGTCGGTGGTCATGATGATCGTCGTCTACATCGGCAAGGGGCTACCCGGACACGGAACCGTGATCCCCTCGGGCGCAGTCGAACTGATCGTCGACATCGCCGTCACCACCTGCTCCTGCGTCCTGGTCGGCATGGCGCTGTCGTCGGTGGCACGCTCCAACGAGCAGGTGATGCCGATGCTCGTGATCGTGATCATGGTGCAGTTGGTGATGTGCGGCGGATTGATCAGCATCACCGGACGCAAAGTGCTCGAACAACTGGCCTGGTTCTTCCCCTCTCGGTGGGGCTTCGCGGCCGCCGCCTCGACGGTCGACCTGCGGACGAACGTCCCCGGCACCGAACCCGACACACTCTGGCAGCACACCCCGTCGTGGTGGCTGCTCAGCATCTCGATGCTCGTGCTGATCGCCCTCGTACTGGCTGCCTTCACCTACAGCCGACTCCGCCTACGCCGTTCGCGCCGCAGGACTCGCGCCGCAGCGTCCCGGTGAGGCGGTCACCGCGGCCGTCAGTGGGCGTTCCCGGACGGGAAATGGACGGACCCGTCGCTGCCCACGCATCCGCCCTGCATCGGTCCGCTGCCGAAGTAGGTACCGTTCATCTGACCGGTACCGCCGGGAGTATTCGATCCGACTCCCACACCGGCGACACCGAGGGCCCCGCACGCGTACCCGTTGGGGTCTTCCGGTGGACTCGTGACGTGAAGCTGCGTCCCGGGCGTGTTCGGGTCGCCGTGAATAATCGGCGCAGCGGACGCGATACCCGAGCCGGCCGCGGCGAGCGCCCCGATGGCGGCGGCCGTGATCGCTACTCGCGAAACAAACATATTCATTCGATGTCACCCTCGATCTCCTAGTGGCCGCCTCCCACAGGTCGCCGGTTCTCGGAAGCGGCATGATGACCTGCAACGTCGGCAGCTGCTTCTACAGAGTTTCCACTCCAAAGCCTGCTCGCCCGGGTACGGCCGCGTCAATCACCGGGGGCGGCGACACCTCGATACGGCCAAGGATCAGGACAATGCACTACGCCGTTCGCCGGGTTCTGCTGGTTCCTCGAGCGGGCGGTCGAGCAGCTGCGTGACGAGTGCGCGTGTCGCCGGGCTTAGTCCCCTTCCCCGCGCGGTGGCGAGGTGGATCCGGCGGACCGCCCACGGTTCCGCGAATTCCATCACGGCAACGCGACTCCTCCGTTCGTGGTCGAGTAGGCACTCCGGCTGTACGGTGACGCCCATCCCCGCCTGGACGAGACTGATCGCGACTTCTCCGCTCCGCACGGAGTGCTTGGAATCGAACTGCTCTCCCAGCCGGTTCGCCGCGGCGCGAAACGCCGGCACCATCGCGCGTGCCGCAACCAGCTTTTCGGGCAACAGATCCTGGAAGGTCACGACCGGCTGCTCGGTGAGCGGGTGGCCGAGCGGCACCACCGCGACCAGCCGATCACGACGATAGGGCGTGACGTCCACACCGTCCAGATCGAGTTCGTGTGCGGCAGCGAAGACCCCGAGGTCGGCTTCACCACGCGCGACTTGCTGAACGATTTCGGCATTCTCGGTCTCGCGCACGGCGAGGTCGACGAGTGGGTACTCACGGCTGTACTCCCCCAGCTCACGTGCCAGGAACGGAACGATGATCGATCGCGCAGACACAATCGTCAGGTCCCCCTGCACGCCTTCGGTCAACGACGCTATCTCCGATCGCATCTCCTCGAGGCTGCCGAAGATCGAGCGAACGTATCGCTCGAGGACCGCACCGGCGGGGCTGGGGACAACACCTTTGGGCCCACGATCGAGGAGCTTGATTCCGGCGATGTCCTCCAGAACCTGGATGCGCTTGGTTGCGGTGGATGCGGCGATATTCTCCCTGATTGCGGCGAGTCCGATCTGCTGCTCCTCGATCGCGGACAGGAACAGTCGCAACGTGAACAGGTCTACCTGTCGAATCAGATGGAGCCTGTTGAACATAGCAATACCGCCCTCCGAAACGTGCACTCGGCCAAGCCAATCGAGCCCTGCCCGTGCGACCGGCGCCGCGCGTGACAAGTTCCGGAACAGGGTTGACGTGGCCTAGCTCACTCCCTACTGTTCCAGATCATATCATCGTAGTTACGAACCCGGTGTTCATATATACGAACACGCGAAGTTCTCATCCGCAAGAGAAGAGGCTCGACCCGTGACCCAGCCACCGGTATCCCCCGACAGCCCCCTCGTACCGCCACGCCGGAAACCGAAGAACGTCGGCCCCGCCGTAGTCGTCGGCACCGCCCTCGAACTGTTCGACTTCTACCTCTACGCATCGATGGCCGCACTGGTCTTCGGCCCGCTGTTCTTTCCCTCCGCGAACTCCACGGTGAGCACTCTCGCCGCGTTCTCCACGTTCGCGGTCGGCTTCCTGGCCCGCCCGCTCGGAGGAATCGTCTTCGGCATTCTCGGCGACAAGATCGGGCGCAAGGCCGTGCTGTCGTTCAATCTCCTACTGATGGGGCTGGCCAGCGGCTGTATCGGCCTGATCCCGTCGTACGAGACGATCGGAATTGCCGCACCCGTGCTGCTGGTGCTGTTCCGCATCGTCCAGGGACTCGGTGCCGGCGCCGAATTCGGCAGCGCCATCGCCATGTCCTACGAACATGCCGACGCGAAGTCACGCGGACGGCAGGGCGCATGGCCGGCGATGGGCGTAAGCGTCGGCCTTCTGACGTCCTCGCTGGCAGTCGCCGCCGTGACAAGTCTGAGCCACGATGCCCTCTACAGCTGGGGCTGGCGGATCCCGTTCCTGGCCAGCTTCGTCCTTGTCGCTCTGGGCTACTGGATGCGCCGGAACCTGCCCGAGACCCCCGACTTCGAAAAGGTCGCCGCCCAGGCTCAGACCCGCAGGAAGGCGCAGCCGTTCCGTAACCTGCTGAAGAATCACTGGCGAGGTCTGACCGTCGTCGCCGTGTCGACCATCGGCGTCAACGGCATCAGCTACATCTTCAAGACGTTCTCGCTGTCCTATCTCTCCGAGTTCCGCGACGTCGCCGCGAACGTCGGCGCATTCGGTATCAGTCTCGCCAGTGCCGTTGCGCTCGTGACCATCCCCGTCGCCGGACGTCTCTGCGACAGCGCCGGGACCCGCCGGATCATGCTGATCGGCGCCGGGTGTGTGGCAGGACTGGCATTCCCCTTCTTCTGGCTCCTGAACACCGACCGGCCGGTCTTCATCTGGCTCGCGCTTATCCTCACCGTCGGCATCGTGCAGCCCACCCTGCTCGCGGCGTCTGGGTCCTTTCTCGCCCGGCAGTTCCCGCCCGAGGTCCGAGCCTCCGGCCTCGGAGCCGGACGGGAAGTCAGCGGTGCCCTCGCCGGTGGCCTCGCTCCGCTCGCGGCACTGACGATGGTCAGTCTCTCCCCGACCCATTCCACCTGGGGCGTCTCCCTGATCTTCATCGTCGGCGCGATACTCATCGCGGGTGCAGCGGTCGGTGACCAGTACCGCACCATCGGCATCAGCGACCACACCGGTACCACCGAAAGCGCTCCAGTCGCGCGATGACTCGGTTGGGGCACTGCCCGACGTGGCAGTGCCCCAACCACCTGTAGTCTGATTCGATCCGTGATCGAGAAGAGGGAGAGCCACGTGCCGCCGATCCCTGGTGAGGCGAAAGAGCACCGCACGGTCTCACGTGTGATGACGATCCTCGAGCTCGTCTCCCGGAGCACGAACGGGTTGTCGCTCGCCCAGCTCGCCGCGGCACTGGACGCGCCCCGGTCGTCGGTGCACTACATCGTGAAGGGCCTGGTCGCCACCGGCTACCTCACCGAGAACGGCGCCTACACCCTCGGCCCCGCAGTCGGCACCCTCCTCGCAACGCAACAACCTCCGGTCGACCGAGTGGCCCGGCCGAGCCTGGAATCCCTCCACAGCCTCTTCGACGAGACGGTGACGCTCTGCGTGCGCATCGGGGAATCCGTCGTCAACATCGACATCATCGAGTCGACGCAGCCGATTCGATTCTCGCCCGCTCTCCACGTCCGGCGCCCCCTCTTTCCGTCGACCGCCGGCAAATGCTTCCTGGCCTATGCGGATCAGCGGTTCCGCGACAGCTACCTCGACACTCACATCGACGAGCCCGAGAAGCGCCTACAGGCACGCGAGGAACTCGACCGCATCGCACGCGAGGGAATCGGATACGCGAGCGAAGAGGTGACACCTGACCTCGGCGGCGTCGCAGTCCCGGTGTTCCACCGCGACAAACACGTTGCCGTCCTCACGGTCGCCGGGCCACGAACACGCATTGATATCCAACTCGAGAAGATCGCCGAAGCCGCGAAGACCGAAGCCCGGCACGTAGCCGAGCGCATGATGGCGCAGTAGTTGCGCCGGGACCCTAGGTTGCGGCACTCGAATTCGTTTGCGGGGCAGCACCGTCCCCCTGACCGAACCCACGGAGATCGACAGCGCGCCGGGCGTTTCCGACCGCGGAGACGATGACCGAACCGACCACGCCCAGTCGGTCGAACACGAGCCCCGTGCCGACGGAGATGCCGTGTTGCTCGGCCCGATCGAGTGCGGCCAGTCCGAGTTCGAGGCCCTCCGGAAGACGAGCCAGTGCGAGAGTCACGTCGGCGTTGATGAACTCCAGTCCCGCACTGCCCAAATTGCTGATGACGTTGGCGGCATCCGCAACGCTCGCGGCCATCTGGAAAGCAGTCAGTGGCTCGCCCTCGACCACCGGGATCGCGAATTGCCAGATCTGCTTGCGATCACCGTTCTGCGGTGCGTCCGCAGGCAAAGTCCAGCCCGCACCGTCGCTGCAGTGCAGCCGTTCGGCAGTGCCCGCCGACCGCTTGCAGTCGTCAGGTGGCGGCTGCGGGCTGTTGCCCGAAGCCCACACGATCCCGTCCGGTGTCGTCGTGGGACTCAGATACAGTGCGCTGGCCCGCGCGACCGCTTCGCCGTCCTGGCTCAGCACCGCGTCGACGAGACACAAGCGGCGTCCCTCGCGAATAACGGTGGTAGAGGTGACGGAGGGCTTCATCCCCGCCGGACGGAAGAGGTCGAGCGTCCACCGAACCGGTTGGAGGTCCTGACGCCCGAGCGCCTCCACAGTTCTCTCTGCGGCCCGAGCAAGAGCCCCGCTGACGGCCATGCCGCGCATATGTTCGCTGCCCCAGCCGCTTCCGGCGGGCCGTTGGGGCAGGTGTTCCTCGGATTGGACATCGCGACCGGGTGCCAAGCGAAAGAAGGCGGACGTCATCCTCGATTCTCCTCTTCTTCGTTTTCGAATCGAAACGAGCTCATCGCATATTGCGGACCGTGACAGTGTCAGGAGGAAAGGGATCTACAGAAGCCTTTGACGGCCGAATCCGATACCACGACGGACTTTCCGATGCGACAGAGGCGGTGACGACACGGCATACTTCATGAGTCACGCGTGTCTCCCTACCGTGGCCAGTGACACACATAGAACTCTTCCGCAGATTATCCTCGGCACGAAACCGGGTCAATTTCACATCTTCGAATCATCTACTTCCCGGGAGCGAAGCGTCTGTTTCCATTTTACGAACTGGCGATTTATTCCAGAGAAACCGCAGTTCACGTTTGACACCAACTCGCCCCCTGGGGCCGCGCATGCTTCCTCGGCCTGCCCGAGCATATCGAGTTCGACGTGCAAGCTCACTACAAGAAGCAATGGACGTTGATGACGTCGTGGACGATGTCCACGCTCGAGCAATTGCGGTGCGCCGAGTTCATCGCCGCACGGAATCTCCCCATCGACGACATCTACACCCACACCTGTACACCCACACCTGGTCCCTGGATCAGGTGTGGAGGCGTACGAATGGTTCGCGCACCAGAGCGACAACAAGGGTGTCTTCGAGTTCTAACGTTCAGATCGACCGGCCGCCGATGCCCTCGGCAGTGGCGCTGACCATCGAATTCGCGTCGAAGGGACGTCGGCCGCTCCTGGTGGCTTGACCATTCACTGATCCATCCTGAACGGGTAGGGGGCGGACGCGCGGCGCGCGGGCGCCCCCAAACCCCCGGGTTGAGGGATCGAAGACCA